>NZ_CFIGVI010000005.1:11188-24157 GCF_984588085.1 Wandonia sp. | reverse complement strand
TCTACTCCATCCGTAATAATAGCTTCATACGAAGTTGTTGTCGTCGGACAAACCTGATTTGGATTTTCACCACCACTTTGTCCCAGGCCATAAGAGTAACCGTCGTGTACCCAGGAAATTTCAAAGTTGGGATCATTCAGAGTAATAAGAACATTATCAATACCCCAATGGTCATATTCCGCTCCGGATACATCATCCTGATACCATCTGATCATTGTGTTTGCCGTCTGAGCTGCTGCAGGAATTGTAACACAGTATTCATTCCAGTTGGTAAGTTGCGGATCATTTCCTCCATTAGGGTCCCAATACTGTATTGTATTCCATGTCGCACCATTATCAGTAGAGTATTGAACGTAAACACCTTCATTGGAAAGGTCAGGGCCTTCACATGGAGAAGCTTCGGCCTGAATAGAATAGCGCATTTCAAAACAAATCACCCCTCCCTGACTGAGATCAAACGGAACAGTTTCCATACTTCTGGGGTTTACAGATGCGTCTCCCATCCACATAAATGGAGAGCCATCCGGAGAAGGGACTCCACATGTGTTGTTGGCAATAGTAACAGCCTGAGTAAACTGCCATCCAACAGGCGACCCGGAGTTAAAATCTTCCTGAAAGGCAATATTTCCTGCTCCGTATCCGAATGCTGATAAAGTTGTACAGTTTCCGCATGTTATTGTCTCCTGAGATGCGATAGTAGTAATATCACATGGTTGCGCCCAAAGCTCAGTCCTCCAAAGGGCAAAGGCTGAAAATAGAACAAATATTCGTAATAGCATGGTATTCGTTTTTGGTTAATTGACCTGTAAGTCAATGAGTTCGTATTTTGTTAACACATTTTTGCTTAGATGTTTAGGCATGGAATGGAAAATAAGAAGTTGCATGTTTTCTTTCGTGCAGTTACCTTCCATTTTTTCATAGGGAGAAAGCGTTTGCTGAACCAGATACTCCTCTGAGGTTTCATTACAATTAATACAATTGTTAGTATACCATAGTTGTTTATAGAAACTAACGGATACCTGCTTGTCTGTCGTATTCTCTAAAGACAGACTTATATAAGAGTTATCGGTTCCGTTTTTTGTAGAAGTACATCTTATCTGAGAAGAAGTAATTTGAACACCAGATTGGTTAATCACTTCCTGAGAATAACCCGGAAGTGTATACGTAAATAAAGCAAATCCCGCTATGAAGGGAATTAATCGTTTTTGCGAAAACATATGTACAGTAATAATAGGGTTTCACTTCAAAATTATTTTTTTATGGAAATATATCCAAAGAGAATAAAAATGAAAAGCTGTAAATTACGTGTTATTCATCTGGTTTTAAATTGTTTAAGTGTTTTTGCGGGATGTTAATATAAACTAGTTTTTAAATTAATGTTAAAAAAGAGTTGAGTTCTATGAGCTAAAACAGCTATTTTTCTTGTGCAATTTGCGAGGAGTTTCTTTCTTCTATTTCTAACTTTGCCGATTATGAAGCTGAAAGGGGCAAAAAAAGGAGTTTTCACAGGGATAGTAGTTTTGCTTTCACTTTACGTATCTTCTCAGTCAATAGTGCATATTGAAAATTCACGATTTAGTCAGCGAAATGAAGGGTTTTCAGGAAATATTGATGTAGGGCTTAACTTTACTCAGGCGGTTAATTTTATCTTCAATACTTCCAATGCATCCCAGTTGCAGTACGCAAAAAAAAGTCATTCCGTGTTATCTGTTAATTCGTTGAATCTGACTGTTGTTAACAAAACGACTCCGGTTAATGATGGATTTCAGCATTTCAGATACGGGTATAAAATAAAAGAACACTATATTTTTGAATCCTTTGTTCAGGGGCAGTACAATCATAATACACGATTGAAGGCTCGTTATCTGGTAGGAGTGGGGATGTTATTTAAGGTTTTCGAAACGAAAAAAGATTCTCTACAGCTCTTTACAGGGGTACATTATATGCCAGAGTATGAAGAAGAACTGGGAGGGAAAATTAATCGTCATCACCGACTCAATTCTATAGTTTCATTTAATGTTCCATTTTCTTCAAAGTCGGCTTTTGAACTGGTGGCCTATATTCAGCCGGATATCGCGAGACTAACAGATTTCAGGATTTCATCTCAGGCAAGTTACGAGATACCAATTACGGAGAAACTACTTTTCAAAGTTGCATTTGCCGTATTCTATGATACACATCCTCCGGAGGGATTACAGACTACTTTTTTCTCGGCAAGGAACTCTCTGAAATACAAGTTTGGGCAAAAATAATTAGTGATCGCAAATTCGTCCCTTTGCTTTTCCGTGCTTTACATCCAGATCAAGCTGTTCCTGTTCGCGAAGTAGTTCTTCTGACGGACGGACATGAAGAAGTTCGGTGAGGTCCGGTTGTCCTGCATTTATCCAGGCTGTATACCACATAGACCCCACGCCAATAATTGCAGCGCGAAATCTTCGTTCGACCATTCCATTCAGGCGTTCATGATAGGCGGTAGAGAAATCACGTGAATACGTGCGAACAGTACTGGCTCCTCTTGTTTCAAAAGAGTATTTAGCATCCGTAGCCAGTTCTTCGGTTAACTCCTTCTCTATTTTCAATACAGAATCTACTGCGACGTGGGAGGCATGCACAGCTTCCCAGGCAAATGTGTTAATATTTTTATAATAACGGGCTTTTCCAACAAAATAGTCGTAATTGTCAGCCATCAACTCAGGGAGTCGGGATTCCCATAATCCATGTATACCTTTTTGATTAGTCAATTGACCATTATAATTCTCAGTTGTATGGAGAGGAACATGAGCGTCTCCTACATAGTGACCAAGATCTGCAGAGTATTTTAGAATAAGGTCTACGTTTTTAGATTCAAAGGCCCGGGTGAGTTTATTGACCATGACCTCGATGTACCAGGGTACAATTCCATAGGTTTGCAGTGTATCCTCGGAAAATTTTGAAACAGCATCTTTCCAGAAACGAGGAACGATGGTAAACGGATCTTCGCCTTCTTTGGCGTAATGATCAATATCAATATAATGTCTGGGAGCTTCTCCTTCTACAGCATATCTTCGTTTATCCGGATCTACAGCATGTTCGGTAATGTATTCGATATGCTCCTTGTAAAAACCAAATAACTCAGGAGGAAGTGTGAAGACAGCCATTCGGTTAATGCGCTTATGACCATAAAACCCCCAGTTGAGGTGATTAACTTTTACGGATTGAGCGGAAGGAAAAGAAAAAGCAATGGTAACAGTTACCAGCAGAAAACTACTTACTATTTTTAACGTTGACAAGTTTACCATCTTTCAGCACAGGTATTACCGACGATTGATTGGGTGTCAGACAATACTTGATATCTTCATTCAGATTCAGGTTCTTCAAACGTCTTCTGTGAGAACTGGATTTCAGATATCCCATGTAGTTGTCCTTCGCAGAAAGATACAAATATTTTGCGGCAATTGAAGAATCTTCGTCGGATTTAAACTTTCCTGTACTGATAAGATATTCTGTAATTGCCCCGGCACAGATCGTATCTTCAAGGTTAAACTTGTTTTGCCATCCTGAACAAAGACATAATATATTCTTATCTTGCTCAACAAGCCATTCGCAGAGAGCGTCCAGATTTAACAAAGAGCCAATAACTACTGTTTCAGCATCTTTGGCCAGGTCAATGGCCTTTGTTCCGTTTGTTGTCGAAAGAACAACCTCCTGATCTTTCAGGTCATCATTCATATAGCTATAGGGAGAGTTGCCAAAGTCAAAACCTTCGACAATCTGACCTCCGCGCTCGGCTCCAACAAGATACCCCTGTTCCTGATAAGAACGGGCTTCTTCGATAGTTGCGACAGGAATAACTGCTTTGACACCATTGTCAAAGGCCGCACAGATAGCAGATGTTGCACGAAGCACATCAATAACTACTACTATTTCATATTCCTCTTTATGTAAGGTAAAAAGGTAAGGAGAAAAGCAGACTTCTATATGTTTTCTGGTGTCCATTCAAATTTCTTAAAGTAATACGAGTTGCGAATTTAGGAATTAGGATGAAATTAAGCTCTTTTTCTCAGAGAAACTGTTTTTCGCAATCTATTTCCAGATACGATAAGATGGCGGAGCAGATTATAATAAAGCGTAATAAAGAGTAAAATTGTCATTAACCAAATAACAACCATATTTGCTCCGAACGTTGAAACGATCCTTCCTGCTACCTGTTTGCGTGGTGCAAAAAAATGTGCTGAAAAAAAAGCTGCATCAGAATCTCTGAAAATAGGGTCGTGCTTTTGAATAATAGTACCATTTTTTAAAACTAGTTTATCTAACTCATCCCGATTTGTCATCAGATCGTACAGTGTGGTGTTGAAGTATGTGCTTTTCATTTTCGCATACTTATCAGGAGAATAACTCATGACTACACTATCGAGTTGTCGGTTAACATTTCGCAGTTGGAGATTGTGATAGTTCTTTATGTCTGTGAGGAGTTGTTTTGTTTTGTATAAGTTTGCTGTTTTTTTCGCTTCAGCAGATAGTGTTGTTAGCTCAAGAGCTTCATTACTTAGGATATCAGACCAGTTGCTAAGTTCGTGCTGCAGCTCCTTTGAGAAAAGAGAAGAGTCAGACGAAGAAATAGTTCCTTTTAGAATAACCTGATCCGTTATCCGGATCAATTCAGGAATATAGAAATCTCTTTTCCATTCGTGAAAACTTTTCTGCTTTTCAAGTTCGTAGGTTAATTTCTGGAAAGTATTGTCCTTAAATTGGACAACAGCCAAAGCTTCATACCCCCATCGTGAGGCCATCAGGTTTCCAATACAAGGCACACCACTTTCCTTCCCAAAAACAGGGTGCAGTTTGTCGAATTTTACGATTGCTCCACTAAAGAGAAGTTGAGGAATGATGATAAGAGGAATCAGGATATAGATCACTTTGGCCGAATTGAACCCCGCGGAAATATTTAGTCCGGCGAGATTTGCAAAACAGGCAACTGTAAAAAAGGTAAACCAGTAAGGGAGCCACAAACCTTTTATTTCCAAAATAGAATTTCCAACCAGAACAAAAAGAAGTGCCTGAATTGCTGAAATTCCAAAGAGAATAGAGATTTTTGAAAATAGATAACTGCCTCTTGAAAGGTTCAGAAATGTTTCCCTTTTCTTGATTTTTCGGTCTTTTATAATTTCTTCGGCAGCAACGGTTAATCCAATGAATAAGGCAATAATCACAGATATGAATAGGTATTGGGGAATATTGCTGTTTTTTTCAAAGCTATACGTTTCTCCGGCAAAAAACTTGACAAAAAAAGCGAGGATTAAAGCAAGCACAGGAGCTTCCAGTAAATTAATCAGAACGTATTGGCGATTCGTAAGTTTCGCAAGGATATCCCTTTTGTAGAAAAGTAAAAACTGTTTCCACTTGCCAGGAATTTCAAATTGACTTTTAGGTGCTGTTGTTTCCGGAGTTATTTCCTGCTGCGATTTATTTTCAGAAAGGCGTTGCTTGTATAATTTGTACCAGGATTCCGGAGGGGTTTTACGAAAGGGAGTCTGATTACCATATTCATCAACGACCCGTGATTCTATGATGTTGAAAATTTGTTCGGGATTCACATTTCCACAGGTTCTGCACTCACTTTCCTGGCTGTTGGCGTGATCAATAGCTTCCTTAAAATAGATAACTGCATCAACAGGGTTCCCCTGATAGATCGGATATCCACCCTGATCCATAATGAGGAGTTGGTCAAACATTTTGAAAATATCAGAAGAAGGCTGATGAATAACAACAAACACCAGTTTACCTTTTAGGGTAAGTTCTTTTAATAAATCCATGATGTTTTCCGAGTCCCGGGAAGATAGTCCGGAAGTAGGCTCATCAACAAAAAGGACTGCAGGCTCCCGGATCAGCTCAAGCGCTATATTCAGCCGTTTACGCTGTCCTCCGGAAATTGTTTTTTCAAGAGGACTTCCAACTTTTAAATCCTTTACTTCGTAAAGTCCCAAAACAGTAAGCAGTGATAATACCTTGCGGGCGATTAATCGCTTATTGGTTTTTCCGAATGAAAGTTGGGCATTGAAATACAGGTTCTGAAAAACGGTAAGTTCCTCTATTAATAAATCGTCTTGTGATACATAGCCGATAACACCTCTGATTTTGTCTTTTTCATTGTGAATATCAATTCCGTTAATAGAAACAAAACCTTTTGTTGGTGCGAGGTTTCCGTTAAGGATATTGAGTAGGGTCGATTTTCCTGAACCGGAAGCTCCCATAATTCCAATAAGTCTTCCGCTTTCTTCTTCGAGGTTCAGATCCCGAACACCATACGAATTTCTGGAGAACCGATATACTACATTATCTGCTTTGAAGATGAATCTCTCATGATTCTCATCGGAAAGAAAGACACTTAATATGTCGCTATAATAGATCGTTTGCATTCTGTTGGAACGAATGCTGGAACCTTGATTGAGAACATGATGTCTATCGTTGGATATTAACTGTCCATTCAGGTAAATTTCGTCCTTGCCCAGGTATTTGAAAAAATGAAAGTTAACAGAACTGATCCGTAGTACCCAGATTTCTCCTTCGATCCCTTCGGCCTGTAAAAAACGATAAGCCGATTCGGGGCGCTCTGAGCTAATGAGAAGCAAGTTGGGGTCTTGCGAAGAAGCAACTGATTTTTTGTCTGAACGTATAAAGTTGAAGATACTTTCAAATTCCTCTTCATCAATATTAAAACTGTCAGAAACAGTTCGGGCAAATTCAATATCTTGTTCGGTAGGGTTCTTTTTTACATAAATAAACTCCAGAATACGCACTAAAACAATAATTCGTTGCTTTTGCGTAAGCTCACTGTTTATCTGAGCACAAATTCGAAGAATTTTGACGGAGTTTACAGAAGTTCGTTTCTGTTTGCCGTCTTTCCTCTTTTTTGAGTTATGATGCTGTAACAGAAAATCGTCGTACCATTTCAGGTATGATTTAACGTGTTCGGGATTAAGTTCCTGTTTGAGAAATAACTCAACTATCGAACGTTCTTTGGAATTCTTTTTAAAAATTAACTCTCCGTTTTCGTCAACTTCTACTTTTGCAATGATGGCAAAGAGCTGCATCAAAGCCTTTAGTATTCGTTCACTCATTTCGGAGGTTGTTTATTTTTTAAAACCGATCAACATAATGGCGCATCCGGATACTTTTTTATCCATATCAAGTTGCGTTTCAATTTTTACAGGAATAGTACTGTTTACTTTAAAATCCCAATAAGGGGCATTTTTATGATCTTTATTTGTAAAGAGCACTCGGTTCTCAGGGTCATAAACAGTAAAAATGACATAATTATCAGCAGATCCGGCTGAAGCTACAATCCGGTAAGTAGTCCCCCCGAAAAAAGTCGTTTTGAATTCTGCAATCTCATCATTAATAAACGCCTGATATACTTGTCCGTCAGAAACGAAAAGTGATCCGTTGGTGTCATTGCGCAACTGGTTTTCGCAAATCTTTACTATGCTGTCACAGTCCTGAGAGTATGAATAGGAGAAGAAAAGAATAGAAAGAGTAAAAAAGAATAAACCTAACTTGTTCATAATATTATCCGATAATGTTGTTTCTCAAAGCACTAATTTTTTCTGTAATAGCAGCGACCAATTCATCTGACATAATAACGGATGAATCATGATTCAAAGTTATTATATGGTTGGATGCATCCGTAACAGGTTCTCTGAATGTGTAGGAGAACTGAACCTCTTTGAATAAGTCATTGATTTCATTGAGGTCATTAAGTAAAGCATCGTTCATGTTATCCGTATTATAACCTGATAAAATGGAAAGTAAAGTTTCAAGACTCTGCTTCTGTTCTCCGATTCGTTCAATAATCTGAGGATTTGGTTGTAATGTATTGAGTTGACAGGCAAAATACATTGATTCAATCCAGCCACCGGCAAGAATAAGCGAGGAAATGTCTTTTTGTTTGTTGTTTTTCAGGAATTTGTCTCCTGTTCTGTAGGCGTCCTGAACAATAATAAGAAGTGAATCCTGCTGATTCATGTTGCGTTCAAACCGTTCTGCAAAACTTTTATCAAACGCTCCGGCTATTGATAGTCCATCTGCAAGTGTTTGCAGAGCTTTCAGGTAATTCATGCTTTCTTTTTGCTGTCCGAATAAAGTAGCATACCCCAGATCGGCTCCATAAACACCTAAATTTAAAGCACGACTATAAGTAGTGGAATATTTATCCGCATTTTCAGCCGGATTAATCAGTTCCGCATTGAAGCTTCCGCTGGCTTGTTTTAATAAAATGGCCGTTTGAACCGGAGATGGAATTGAAAATATTTTACCTTCAAATTCTGCGTTAATAGCACTGGTTGAATCAACTACATGTGTTTTTAACTCTTGTGGTTCATTATCAGTTGGTTTACGGTCGGTATTGCAGGAGCTGATAAGGAAAGAAGATACAACTCCCAAAGAAAGAAAAACTACAGATTGTAATCTCATGATAGTACTGTTCATTATTCAATCAGCTAAATTATGAAAACTATTATAAAGAACAGATTTTCTGCGTATTTTTCTTTTGTCAGAAGTAGAGTACTTATCTACAAAAAAAGAAGTTTAGTTCGGTTTTTTGGCTTATTTATCAACTTTTATACTCATCAGAGGTAGAAAATAAAAAAAAACAAGTATTCAGATCGGCTTTTTTGCTCCCAGAAATCTTACTACAGACAAAATCTATTTGGTAACTTTACAAATCAAAAACAAAAGAATGATGTTATCCAGACCACGAAGAAATCGAAAAATGGCGGCAATACGGGATATGGTCGCTGAAACCTATTTATCGCCTGCGCATCTGATTTATCCAATGTTTCTTGTAGAAGGAAATAATATTAAGGAAGAAGTTAAATCATTACCGAATAATTTTCGTTGGAGTACCGATCGTTTATTACCAGAGATAGAGTCCTGCATTGAGTTGGGAATTAATAAGTTTGATTTATTTCCTGCTGTAAGAGAGGGGCTGAAGGATAAAATGGCGTCTTACAGTTTTGCAGAAGAGAACTTTTATCTTGATGCGATCCGAAAAGTAAAAGAGGCATTCCCGGAAGCGGTAATTATGAGTGATGTGGCGATGGATCCCTATAGTAGTGACGGTCACGATGGAATAGTGGAAGGAGACAAAATTCTAAATGACGAAACACTTCCTGTTTTAGCTAAAATGTCTCTTGCTCAGGCTCAGGCTGGGGTCGATATAATAGGTCCTTCAGATATGATGGACGGAAGAGTTGGGTTTATTCGTGATCACCTGGATAATGCAGGATATACGGATGTTAGTATTATGAGTTATACTGCCAAATATGCAAGTGCATTCTATAATCCGTTTCGCGATGCACTTGATTCGGCTCCAAAATCAGGAGATAAAAAAACATACCAGATGGATCCGGCTAATAAAACAGAAGCATTACGTGAAGCTGAACTGGACCTTTCGGAAGGGGCAGATATGTTAATGGTGAAACCAGCATTATGTTATTTGGATATAATTCACCTTCTCAAAGAGAATTTTACATTACCGGTTACTGCTTATAACGTTTCAGGAGAATGTGCAATGGTCTATGCAGCAGCTCAAAACGGATGGTTAGATTATGAACGTGTAGTAGCAGAAATGCTTCTGAGTATGAGAAGAGCTGGAGCAGATGGTATCTTAACGTATTTTGCAAAAGATTTCGCCGGATTTGTAAAGAAGTGAAAATAAGGGTAAGTGTTTCGTAAACAGATTGTTTTTATTGATTGTACGAGCTTTAGATAAATAACTTTAACAGTGCAATCTGTTAATTAGTCGAAATATTTGGTGAGAAACATACTTTTTGGCAACTAAGCAGACCGTTTTTCCGTAAATAGGTCAAAGAGGGTATGAAATATACCCTAAATAGAGATCTATGGAAAAGATACTTTTACCCTTGAGAGTGTGGGTAGCATTAGTAGGAATTATACTTTTTTCTTCTGGTTTATTTAGCCAGGTTAATTGTTCAGGAGATACCCCGTTTTTTACTGTTGATTTAACAGGAAATCCTGCTGGAATGTGGGTGAGTCCTGCAGTAGCAAGGAATGGCTCTTGTTGTGAGGGAGGTGCAAATCAGGTGAATTGTATAGAATTGTCAATCACATTAGATCCTGCAGCTGAAGGAATAATATTTGCAGTGGAATCCGGAGCTAATCCGGGAGGATCACTGTATTACCAGATCAATTGTCAGGATGTGCCTGTGGCTTCAGGATCTGCAGCAATTTGTTTGGATGGAGCCGGCCCACATTTGATTTCTTATTGTAAAGTAGGAAACAACACCAATACGTATTCGATTACTTCAGTTCCCGGCCCTGTTAGCTCAGGAGACGTGATTACGGCAGATGGTTGTGCTGATACATTGAGTATCTCCGGACTCGAACCGTCGACGATTACATGGAACTCTATTTTTCCGGGGGCTCCAGGAGATTACAATAGTTACCTGAATAATCTGGGAGGTTCAAATGCAGGTGCTACCGGTGTTACTTATACAGGAGAAGAAACGGTTGTTGTAACACCGCAACCCGGTTTTCCGTCAGAAATCCAGTACGAAGTATGTGGAGATGTGTTGGGAAGTTGTAGCATTGGATCATTTTGTGATACGGTGAGTGTATTTATATACCCTACATTATTTGCGGATATCAATCCGGATGATCCGGCAATCTGTTTTGGAGCAGCAGGAGTTAACCTCAGTGCTGTTCCGATAGGAGGAACAGCGCCTTATTCCTATGTGTGGTATGGCCCGTCAAATAATGGTGCAACAACACAGGATATTTTTGCGACAACTCCCGGAAATTATACCGTTGAAATTTCAGATGCTACAGGTTGTCCGGCAGCTGTATCTACAATTACAGTTACACAGTTTAGTAATCCGATAACAGCAGATGCGGGGACTGATTTTACAATTTGTGGAACACCCGCTCCTACTCTCCAATTAAATGGAGTGGTAACAGGTGTTACAACCGGAATCTGGAGTGGAGGAACAGGAACCTATGTAAACGGAGATACAAGCCTTGACCTGCAATATATTCCGAGTGCTGCAGAAATTGCTGCCGGATCAGTAACACTTACATTAAGCACAACTAATAATTTGACTTGTCCGGGCGATCAGGATGCTATTACAATTACTCTGTCTCAGTTTGATTCCAATGTAGTATTGGATGTGACAGATGTTTCTTGTTTTGGGTTGTCAGATGGTGCTATAGATATGACAATTACCGGTGGGGCATCGCCATATTCGTTTGTCTGGGCAGGAGGAGAAACCACCGAAGATATTTCGGGATTGGGGACAGGGACTTATTCCGTCGTAGTTACAGACGTTTACGGGTGTGAATACGCCACACAGACAGATGTTATACAGCCACCGGTTCTGACAGAATCAGTAAGTGCCATAACCTATGCCGGTGGTTGGAATGTGTCTTGTAATGGAGCTACTGACGGGGCTGTTGATTTGGTGATAGGAGGTGGAACACCACCTTATACATACGCTTGGAGTAATGGTGCAACAACGGAAGATCTTTCCAATGTCGGAGCGGGAACGTATAGCGTAACTGTAACAGATGCTAACGGATGTGTAATTTCAACTGCTATTACACTTACTGAGCCGCCTGTGATGACAGAAAGTGTTAGTGCGATAACGTATGCCGGAGGTTGGAATGTTTCCTGTAATGGGGCGAATGACGGATCGGTTGATCTGGTAATTGGAGGAGGTACTCCCGGTTATACCTATTCCTGGGATAATGGAGATGTGACGGAAGATCTTTCGGGGATTTCTGCGGGAACCTACAGTGTGTCCGTAACGGATGCGAATGGTTGTGTGATCAATTCCTCTATAACGCTTACGGAGCCACCAGTACTTTCAGAAGGAATTTCTGCGACAACTTATGGAGGTGGCTGGAATATAACTTGTAATGGAGCGAGTAACGGTGCAATAAATCTTACAGTTGCAGGTGGAACTCCCGGGTATACGTATGCCTGGAGTAATGGAGCTGTAACAGAGGATATTAATTCAATTCCGGCAGGTACCTATTCAGTTGTAGTAACAGATGCGAACGGATGTACAATACCTTCTTCAATAACATTGCAAGAACCACCGGTTCTGACAGAATCAGTAAGTGCTATAACCTATGCGGGTGGATGGAATGTATCCTGTAATGGAGCTACTGACGGGGCTGTTGATTTGGTGATAGGAGGAGGAACACCACCTTATACATACGCATGGGATAATGGTGCAACAACGGAAGATCTTTCCAATGTTGGAGCGGGAACCTATACTGTGACCGTAACAGACGCAAACGGATGTGTAATTTCTACAACCATTACACTTACTGAGCCACCGGTACTGACTGCCTCTTTAACTCCATCTGTATATGCAGGCGGTGGAAACACCTCTGGATGTGTGGATGATGGTTTTATTGATTTAACTGTAGCAGGCGGTACGTTGCCCTATACGTATAGTTGGAATAATGGTGAGGTGACAGAAGATCTTTCTGGACTTGGTGTTGGAAATTATTTGGTAACTGTAACGGATGCGAATGGTTGTATAATTACAGATGCTGTCTCCTTAATTTCTCCGGATGCCGTTTCTGCAAATATAAGTGCAGGAACTTATGTTGGCGGTTGGAATGTCTCGTGTAATGGAGCCAGCGACGGAAGCATTGATGTAACTCCTTTTAACGGAGCGGCACCCTATACCTATTTATGGAATACAGGAGCTACTACTGAGGATCTTTCAGGAGTACCGGCCGGAACTTATATGGTAACCGTAACCGATGCAAACGGTTGTGAGTATGAAACATCAATTGTACTTATTGAACCACCGGTGCTTACGGAAAATGCTACTGCAGCAACTTATGCCGGAGGTTGGAATGTTTCGTGTAACGGAGCAAGTGATGGTTCTGTAGATTTAACGATAGGAGGCGGTACGCCCGGATATACTTATGTTTGGAACAATGGTGCAACAACGG
>NZ_CFIGVI010000005.1:7856-11088 GCF_984588085.1 Wandonia sp. | reverse complement strand
GCGAGTGACGGTTCGGTAGATTTGACAATAGGAGGCGGTACACCTGGTTATACGTATGCCTGGAGTAATGGAGCTATTACAGAAGATCTTTCGGGAGTGTCCGCAGGAACGTATACAGTGACCGTAACAGATGCTAACGGTTGTGTTATTACTTCATCGATTACACTTACAGAACCACCAATATTAACAGAGAATAGCACTGCGGCAGTATTTCCGGGGGGCTGGAATGTCTCGTGTAATGGCGCGAGCGATGGTTCGGTAGATTTAACGATAGGAGGTGGTACACCTGGTTACACGTATGTTTGGGATAATGGAGCTGGTACAGAAGATCTTTCCGGTGTTTCGGCAGGAGCTTATAATGTAACTGTAACGGATGCGAATGGTTGTGTTATTATTTCTTCAGTATCATTAACTGAACCTCCGGTAATAACAGAAACAATGACGGCTACAATTTTTACTGGTGGCTGGAATGTCTCGTGTAATGGAGCCAGCGATGGAAGTATCAATTTGTCAGTCAACGGAGGTACTCCCGGGTATACTTACTCATGGGATAATGGTGCTGTAACGGAAGATCTTTCCGGTGTTCCGGCGGGAGCTTATTCTGTTGTGATTACTGATGTTAACGGGTGTACATTACCTGGGACAATAACTTTATCGGAGCCTCCAGTTATTACTGTTTCAGCTCAGGTTATTTCAGATTATAATGGAGAAGATATAAGTTGTGCAGGGGCGTCGGATGGTGTGGTGATGGCTACAGTTAACGGGGGGACTCCGGGGTATGTTTATGCCTGGACGGATGCAGGAGGAAACGTAGTAAGTACACTTCCGAATGCAGGAAGTTTAAGCGCAGGGGTGTATACTGTAACAGTAATGGATCAGAATGGTTGTACGACTTCTACAACCATAACAATACAATCTCCCGCTCCCTTAAATACAGTTTCGCAAGTAACAACAAATTACAACGGAGAAGACATATCTTGTTTTGGAGCTTCAGACGGAGGTGTAACAAGTACTCCTTCAGGAGGAGTTGCTCCTTATACTTATGAATGGACCAATTCCAGTAATGTACTGGTAAGTAATACACAGTCAGTTTCAGGGCTTTTAGAAGGTCTGTATACTGTGTTGATTACCGATGCCAATGGGTGTCAGTTTGCAGATCAGGTGATCGTAGAAGAGCCGGAAGAATTACAGGTAAATAGTACTGTGACCTCTGATTATAATGGTCAGGATATTAGTTGTTATAATGCAACAGATGGTTCAGCAACGGTTGTGGTTGTGGGTGGTACGGGACCTTTTACTTATATGTGGATCGATGCAGGAGGACAAAGCGTGGGGAGCACACAAAGTGTTTCCGGTTTAGGAGCAGGAACTTATACGGTTGTGGTTACGGATGTGAATGGTTGCCAGTCAACATCTACAGTAGTATTGAGTGATCCGGGTCCTCTTTTTACGGATATAAATACATTGACAGATTACTTTGGAATGCCGGTTAGTTGTGAGAATAATGAGGATGGAACGATAGAGGTTGTTTTTGGCGGAGGAACACCTACCTACACAATTGTCTGGCATAATCCTCCCGGGAATAACTCTTCGCTATCCGGTTTGGGAGTAGGGCAATATGATGTGACTATCTTTGATGCGAATGGTTGTCAGGTCAGTGATAACATTATTTTAGATGCTCACCCTGTACCTGAAATTTCGTTGTCGACTCCTCATAGAGTTTGTTTAGGAGATGAGGTAGAGATTTCGTGTGCAACAGATTCGGATAACACGGTACTATGGACATTCTCTAATGGTTTGACAAGTTCTTCTTGTGCTCCTGGAACGATCACTGCAAATTGGCTGGGATGTATAGATGCAGAAGTTGAGGCGATAAGTTCATTTGGGTGTGTGACAACCCAAATGGTGAGTGACTATATTTGTGTAGAACCTCTACCGAATCCAAATTTTAGTTCTACACCAAAAGATCCTTCATTTATTACGCCATCTGTATATTTCACGAATCTCTCTTCCGGAGCAGAAGCGTATCAGTGGAGTTTTGGGGATGGGTCTGAAGATTCAAATTTAGAGAATGTACAACACCTGTTTCCGGATCACGGTCCCGGAGAATATCTTGTGACTTTAGTGGCTACTTCAGCATACGGTTGTATAGATTCAATAACAATGCCGGTAACAATTGGTAATGAATTGATTTTTTATGTGCCAAATGCCTTTACGCCTGATGGAAAAGGAGTAAATGAGGTGTTTATGCCGGTCTTTTATTCAGGGTATGATCCGTATGATTATACGTTGTTAATTTTTAACCGGTGGGGAGAAGTACTGTTTGAATCACACAATACAGAGGTGGGATGGAATGGAACTTATGGAGGTGTAGAGGTGGAAGACGGTGTGTATATCTGGAAAATTATGGTAGGAGATCTTCAAAATGCCCAACGAGTTGAACAAATAGGACACGTTACATTACTTCGCTAATGAAAAGAGATTAAAAACAGATGAAAAAGTCCGGTTAATTACCGGACTTTTTTGTTAAAAGAAGAGTATTTCACAGTTCCGCGATAGCTTTAAATATAAGATGTTCGCCCTATTGTAAATATCTTAAAAGAGAGTCTATTTTTGAAGAATAAATAGAGTACCTTTTTCACATGAAATATTTATCTGCTGTAGTATTATTTTTTCTTGGGAATATAGCCTTTGGGCAAGGAGATTATATCGCTTTGAAAGATCATTTTTCCTTTCTGGAATTACCTTTTGATACTCCGCTGGATTACTTTCCGGTAGCTGGATATGATGACCGTTATAGTGTTGAGATTGAGTTTGAAGCCAATCCAACTCTGCCAATGAATGAGGTGACTACCCTTTTTTCAGAAAAGTATACAGATTTTGAAAAAGGAGTACGTTATTATTCTGTTGGGAAAGTAGAAACATCTGTAGTAAAAGGACTTTTAGTGTATGTAGTAGTTCGAAATCCTGCTGATGGAGGATTGGAAGGGCATTATGAGTTGATTTTGTTTTCAGGTGATCACACCAAAGTGTTGGTGGTGGGGCAAGCTGCCAGTAGGTATTATGATCGGAACGATCGCTATTTTGTACATGATTTTAGCGAAACAACACGAATAGAAGAAATCGAAGACCAGTTAGTTTTAACAAGTGAAATAAGTAAATCGGAACGGATCAGGACAGAGGAGAGTATGGAGGTGGTTAAAGAAGTAATAACCCGGGAAAAGTATTTTGT
>NZ_CFIGVI010000005.1:1236-7756 GCF_984588085.1 Wandonia sp. | reverse complement strand
TAAAATTGATTATTTTGCCACAAATTCGAATAGTATGGAGGAGGGGTATATCTTTTTTGTTGGTTTTATGGGAGCCGGGAAAACATCTGTTGCAAAAAAAGTGGCTGCGAAAATGGGGCTTTCTTTTCAGGATTCGGATCAGGAGTTGGAAAAGAAACATGCAATAACAGTCAATCAAATGTTTGATGAAAAAGGGGAACTTTTTTTCAGGGAACAGGAAACACTTTTTTTGAATAACCTTGATCGAAACTCTTCTGGTGTTGTGAGTGTTGGTGGCGGACTTCCTTGTTTTAATAACAACATGGATCAAATGAAGAGTTTGGGGATAGTAGTTTATCTTAAACATCCTGTCGGACAGTTGGTGAATCGGTTGATACATGCCAAAATAACACGGCCATTAATTCGTGAGAAAAGTGAACAGGAACTGAAAGAGTACATTTCAGAAATGATGCGAATACGATCTCCTTTTTATGAACAGGCGCATCTTGTTGTTAGCGGGAATGAGATACATCCCGGAAAAATTGTTGAATTAATCAGGGCTTATACGAGGTAAGCACGTGCTTCGTTTTCGAAAGTGACTTCAACACGGTCCTTTAATGTTGTTGTAAGTGTGATTCCTACAAAATCCGCACGGATAGGATAACGCCTATGTGTGCGGTCTACCAGAGTCACAGTCTTTATAAAATCAACGGGTGTCTCCAGTATTTTCATAAGTGCATACTGCATCGTTCTTCCGGAATTGATTACATCATCAACAAGAATGATAACCGAGTGGATTAAATCTTCCGGCGGGCAGGATAACTTTACGGGGTGAGATAAAGGAGCTTCTTTATCTAGCGTGATTGTTACCAGTTCGACCTGTTGATTCGCTACTGATTTTACAAGGGTAGCAATCTTTTCTGCCAGAATCATACCATTACCTGAAATCCCTGCAATAAAAATCTGGTTGTGCGAAAAAGTGTTTTCTACAATCTCATGAGCAATACGTACAATCTTTTGCTCAATTTGTTGTTTGTTCAAAACCGTATTTACCATCGCACTAATTTTTAGCAAATATAAATTCTTTTTTTTTAACAGGGTGCCAGATAAGGCTGTTCAGATAGGAATTGTATTTGTTCAAAAAACATCCTGTGAGTTCCATTTTTTCTCCTTAAATTCGCATCCGATTTATTGTGTTCTATTTAAACACGCAAACGATTCTTTATTTATGCCAAAAGATACTAGCATTAAGTCGGTCCTAATAATCGGAAGTGGACCCATCGTCATCGGACAAGCATGCGAATTTGATTACTCAGGCTCACAGGCCGCAAGATCTCTGAGAGAAGAGGGTATAGAGGTAACTCTTATTAACTCTAATCCGGCGACTATTATGACTGATAAGGTTGTAGCGGATAATGTGTACCTGCAACCTTTGGAGCCTGAAAGTATCAGGACTATTCTTGAAAAACACAAGATTGATGCGGTACTTCCAACTATGGGGGGGCAAACCGCACTTAATCTTTGTATAAAATGTGATGAACTCGGAATCTGGGAAGAATTCGGTGTTCGTATCATTGGAGTAGATATTGATGCGATCAATATTACAGAGGATAGAGAAGAGTTTCGTGCACTGATGGAAAAGATCGGTGTGGGATGCGCGCCTTCTAAGACAGCAAGATCTTTTCTGGAAGGAAAAGAGGTAATGCAGGAGCTTGGAATCCCATTGGTGATTCGTCCTTCATTCACTCTTGGAGGTAGTGGAGGTTCTGTAGTGTATCACAAAGAAGATTTTGATGCTGCACTTACGGTAGGTCTGCATACGTCTCCGATCCACGAAGTCTTGATTGATAAAGCAGTTATTGGTTGGAAAGAATATGAGCTTGAGCTCTTGCGGGATGCAAATGATAATGTTGTGATTATTTGTTCTATCGAGAATTTTGATCCGATGGGAGTACATACGGGAGATTCTATTACGGTGGCTCCAGCAATGACACTTTCGGATACGACTTTTCAGCGTATGCGGGATATGGCAATTAAAATGATGCGCTCTATCGGTAATTTTGCCGGAGGTTGTAATGTTCAGTTTGCTGTTTCTCCGGACGAAAAAGAGGATATAATTGCAATTGAGATCAATCCACGCGTTTCCCGTTCTTCAGCTCTTGCGTCTAAAGCAACAGGGTATCCGATTGCTAAGATTGCAGCAAAATTGGCGATAGGGTATCACCTGGATGAATTGAAAAATCAGATTACAAAGACTACATCTGCTCTTTTCGAACCGACGTTGGACTATGTGATTGTAAAGATTCCTCGTTGGAATTTTGATAAATTCCCGGGATCGGATCGAAGACTTGGTTTCCAGATGAAATCAGTAGGAGAGGTCATGGGAATCGGGCGTTCTTTTCAGGAAGCTCTTCAAAAGGCATGTCAGTCACTTGAAATCAACCGAAATGGTTTGGGGGCTGATGGAAAAGAATTGAGAGATCAGGATGCAATTTTGCACTCTCTGGAGAATCCATCATGGAACCGATTGTTTCATATCTATGATGCGGTTAAACTAGGAATTCCTTTCAAGACGATATTTGAGAAAACAAAAATAGATGTTTGGTTCCTGCGTCAGATTGAAGATCTGATCAAGTTGGAGCGCAGCATAGAAAAGCATTCACTGACAAGCATTCCTAAAGAACTATTATTCGAAGCCAAACAAAAAGGATATGCAGACAGGCAGGTAGCTCACTTGTTACGTTGTTTGGAGTCAGAAGTACATGCCAAGCGAAATGAATTTGGCATCAAACGTGTATACAAACTGGTAGACACCTGTGCAGCTGAATTTGAAGCAGAGACACCTTATTATTATTCTACCTTCGAGTATGAAAACGAATCAGTTGTTTCTGATCGTAAAAAAGTAGTGGTACTGGGATCAGGACCGAACCGAATTGGTCAGGGAATTGAATTTGATTACAGTTGTGTGCACGGGGTTCTGGCTGCTAAAGAAGCAGGTTATGAAACCATTATGATCAATTGTAACCCGGAGACGGTTTCAACGGATTTTGATACGGCAGATAAATTATATTTCGAGCCGGTTTTCTGGGAGCATATTTACGATATTATTCAACACGAAAAACCTGAGGGGGTTATTGTTCAGCTGGGAGGTCAGACAGCATTAAAACTGGCTGAAAAACTGGAGCGATACGGCATCAGGATTTTTGGAACTTCTTATAAAGCACTGGATCTTGCTGAAGACAGAGGGCAATTCTCAGGACTATTAAAAGAACTGAATATTCCTTATCCGGAGTTTGGAGTAGTAGAAAGTGCTGAACAGGCACTTGAGTTGTCTGACCAACTTGGTTTCCCACTTCTTGTTCGCCCGTCTTACGTACTGGGTGGACAAAAGATGAAAATTGTGATTAACAAAGAAGAGTTGGAGCATCATGTGGTGGATATACTTCGGGATATGCCGGACAACCAGATCCTTTTGGATCACTTTCTTGGAGGAGCAATTGAAGCGGAAGCAGATGCTATCTGTGACGGAAAAGATGTTCACATTATAGGTGTGATGCAGCATATTGAACCTGCGGGAATTCATTCGGGGGATTCATATGCCGTATTACCTCCGTACAACCTGGGAGATTTTGTGATGCAGCAGATAGAAGATATTACCAGAAAAGTAGCTGTTGCACTTGAAACAGTGGGGCTGATTAATATCCAGTTTGCCATCAAGAATGACAAAGTATACGTGATTGAAGCGAATCCAAGAGCATCCAGAACAGTGCCGTTTATTGCAAAAGCATACGACGAACCGTATGTGAACTATGCGACAAAGGTGATGTTGGGAGATAAAAAAGTGAAAGACTTTACTTTTGAACCCAAGACAGATGGATATGCAATTAAAATCCCGGTATTCTCATTTGAAAAATTCCCGAATGTAAATAAGGAGTTAGGTCCGGAAATGAAATCCACCGGAGAGGCAATTCGCTTCATTAAGAATTTGAAAGATCCTTTCTTTGTGAAGATTTATTCCGAAAGAAACCTTTATCTGAGTAAGTAATGGTGGAGGCCAGTTTCACAGGAGTTGTCCGGACTGTTCTGATCGTTGTTGGAGTGATTGTTATTCTTCGTTTTATTAATCAGTTGTTTACGGCAAAAAGAGGTCAGGCTGAGGCAGCTGATCTTGAACGCAAAAAGCAACACTTTGAAAAAGCGAAAAAAGAAGTGGAGAAGAATAAAGGAAAAGTCAGAATTCTTGGGAAAAAAGAACATTCTCGGGATGAAAGTGATTATGTTGATTACGAAGAAGTAAAGGATTAATATGAAATGGATACGAAGACTATTGGTCCGGTTAATAGGGATAAAAGCTTATCTCAAGCTAATCAGTAAAGTCTATCTGTCTCTTACGAATCAGGGGTTTCTGAAAAAATCATATCCTGAACTTTTTTTTATAGATCGATTAGTACAACCGGATTGGGTATGTCTGGATATTGGTGCCAATTTAGGGTACTATTCAAATAGAATTTTACGAAATATTGAGGGAGGGGCTTTACATGCTGTAGAGCCTATTCCTCTTTTTGCTGCTATTTGGAAATCAAATATTTTGCCTTCCCGAAAAAAAGTTTCCTTATACAACATCGCTTTAGGAGAGGAGAAAAGGCAGGTAAAAATGTCAATTCCTGTTCGGGATGGAGTAGTCCGACATGGGCTTACCAAAGTGGATACAGGAGATAATGTAGGACAGTCAGCCCTTAGTTTTGATGTAGAAATGGAGCGTGGAGATGCTGTCTTTTCTGATCTGAAGCAATTAGATTTCGTCAAGATAGATGTGGAAGGATATGAGCAATTTGTTCTCAAAGAAATCGAGTCTACCCTGAGAACCCATCTCCCGGTAATACAAATCGAATTGTCAGGAAGAGAAAACAGAAGTATTTCGTATAAACTTCTTACGTCTATTTCGTATAAAGCCTTTATATTAGACCAAAATAAACTGAAGCCGATTACTGAAGATGAATTGCAGAGCATCGATCAGGACTTTTATTTTCTTTCTGAAGAAAAGATGCAGCAATTCGGAAGTGATTTGATTTGTAAATAGAAGAAATATGTCGTTTAGCCGAATTTTAAAGAGCAGTATTCCTTATGTAGTGCCCGTGTTAATTTTTTTGGTCGTATCGTCCTTATATTTTAGTCCGGCTTTTGACGGATACGATGTGAAACAGGCCGATGTTGTCAATTACAGAGGTATGTCGAATGACCTGAGTGCTTTTCACGACGAGAACCCGGATGAAGAGCCTTTGTGGACCAATAGTATGTTTGGAGGAATGCCTGCTATTCAAATATCTGTTTATGAATTGGGAAATAATATTTATACACTGAGAAATATTGTAGGATTGGGACTGCCACACCCTGTCAATATTTTATTCCTCTATTTTATAGGGTTCTTTTTCTTAGGATTGGTACTTAGAATTAATCCCTGGATCTCTGCTGCCGGAGCCCTGGCTTTTGGTTTTTCATCTTACTTTTTGATTATTATCGAAGCCGGACACGTTACAAAAGCGTATGCTATTGCGTTTATGGCTCCTGTTGTTGGTGCATTTATAATGGCGTATCGACGAAATTTGATTTGGGGCGTTTTACTTTCAGCCTTTTTTATGATGTTGGAAATCGGATCGAATCACTTACAAATCACCTATTATTTAGGATTCTTACTAATTGGATTGGGAGTTTTGGAAGTAGTCCGAGCAATAAAGTCAAAAAGTTATAAGCGCCTTTTTACTGCTTCTGCTGGAGTAATAGTTGCTTATGGATTGGCAATTATGTCGAGTGCTGCTAATATCATGGTGACGCAGGAGTATGCGAATGAAACGATAAGAGGTAAAAATAATCTTACAATAGCTCCTGATTTACGGGAAAATGATGCCAATTCGACGGCAGATGGTTTGGACCGGGATTATGTAACCCAATGGAGTTACGGGAAATCTGAATCTCTGACATTTTTGATTCCTTATGCAAAAGGGGGACATAGCGTTGCTATTGGTAATGGAGAATTTTCAGAAGATTTAAAAACGGCTGACTTTAGGCGCGAAGCGAAAGAGTTTATTGCACAAAATTCACAATATTGGGGTGATCAGCCTTTTACAAGTGGCCCCGTGTATGTTGGTGCATTGGTGTTTTTATTAGCGATAGTAGGTTTATTTTTTATCAAATCGGCAATTAAATGGCCTTTATTAGTTGTTACAATACTTACGTTATTCTTATCCTGGGGAAAGAATATGATGTGGTTTACGGATTTCTTTTTGGACTATTTTCCAATGTATTCCAAGTTTAGAGCTGTTACCATTATTCTGGTTATTCTTGAACTGTGTATGCCTATTTTGGCTATTCTATTTTTACACCAATTGTACAAAAACAGGGGGGAGATAGCCGAACAAAAAAAGAAATTTCTCGTAATTTCATCCGTTGTAGTGGCTTTTATGTTGTTTCTGATTGCTTCTCCATCTTCTACAGGGTTATACTCACAGGCTGAAATGAATAAGATGAGTGACCCTGAATTGTA
>NZ_CFIGVI010000005.1:0-1136 GCF_984588085.1 Wandonia sp. | reverse complement strand
ATTCCTATAGGCGTGATTTGTATTGTAATGGTGGGGGATTTGATTAACCTTGACCTGAAATATTTAAATACTGATGGTGAAGAGCGAAGAGGTGAAAAAATATACAACCAGTGGCAGAAAGTAGAAGAGAAACGTTATCCCTTATCTCCAAAAGATGCCGACATACAGATTTTGGAAGCAGAAATGGCCGCCAATCCTGAATTAAGAGCAGAGATTGATAGAGCCGGAGAGGCAGCGTTACGTTTAGCGAAAGAAAATGATTATTCGAGAACGGCAACCAACAACTACATACAGAGAGAGCGTTTTCGGGTATATAACGAAAGTACTAATTTCCGTGTGGCAGATGTTACAGATCCTGTTTCATCATCTTCCAGAGCATCCTACTGGCATGAGTCTGTTGGTGGATACCATGGAGCCAAGTTGAGAAGATATCAGAACCTATTTGAGTTTGATTATATTCCCTATGACAGACAGGTTCTGAACATGCTGAATACAAAGTATATCATTCAGGGGACCGAGCAAGGACCTGCTGCACGAAGAAATGCGGGAGCAATGGGGAATGCATGGTTAACCCAATCGGTAGTCATTGCGGAGAATGAAGATGAAGAGATCTTAAAGTTAGGAAAGGTCTACTCGATCGAGCCGCAGTCCGGGTGGAAGCTTTCTGTTAATGATGAGCGAAAGGAGAAAACACTGGTTTATGGTAGAGAAGACATAGTCGTATCAAAAGATCAGGATTCTATTCTGGTACAATGGCCCGATGGTCTGACTGTATCAACTACAGCTTATTTGGTGACAGATTCAAACGGAACCATAGATTGGGTGAATGCAGGAACCGTTGAGCAGGATACAACTGATTCATTTACACCTGTTCTTAAACTACTTGTCGATTATAACTTTGATCCGTCAAAAATGACAATCGTTAATGCAAGTAGTGAAAGTACTGTTGGAAAAACTGAATTTTCAGGAAAGGGTAAAATAGAACTGAAAGATCGGACTCTGAATAAAATTACCTATGAGTTTGAATCTGACGAAGAGCAGTTGGCTGTTTTTTCAGAAATCTACTACCCACTGGGGTGGACTGCTAAAATCGATGGAAAAGAAGCAGAACACATTCGTGTCAATTATGTGTTACG
>NZ_CFIGVI010000004.1:0-138337 GCF_984588085.1 Wandonia sp. | reverse complement strand
AATATTTTTGAAAAATAAGTGATTTTTTTCTTGGATTTTACCACGGTTCATTGTTGGCAAACGTTATTTTTCCATCTATTTGTATTAATTGTTTCCGTTATTATTTATTCATCTGCCCCAATTTTTCAACTTTATTTAACCATTTAGCTCTAAACTCTTCTGTAGAAAGACGTATCGGTCCAATCGCTGTAATTCGCACTTTTTTCACACCAATATAATGCAATGTTCCTTTTTTCATAGCATTGTGGCTAGGGCTTCTATAAACAAATTTGTAAAACCAAGTTGGTTGATCCAACGTACAAATTATTCTAGCAGATTTACCTTTCAGGCACTTATCCGAAAGCAACGAGTTTTCTCTTTTTTTAAAAGCAAATCCAGGTAGTAAAATCCGGTCTAAAAAGCCTTTCATTAATGCAGGGACTGAGCTCCACCAAACAGGATATATCCAAACTATATGGTCTGCCCATTTTAATTTATCCTGTGCATCTAGTAAATCTGGTTCTAATTCAGTCCGTTTTCTGTATCCAAATTCTAGGCTTGGGTTGAAATTCAATTCTCGGATCTTAATTTCTTTTATTTTGGTATTTGATTTTTCAGCACCTTTTTTATAGGCTTCTGAAAGTCCAAAACTGAAACTTTCCTTGTCAGGATGGCCGTTTATAATGAGTATCTTTTTCATCTACTTAGAAGTATTTTTTGATTCTTGATTCAAATTGTGTTGCTGATAAATTTTCTATTTTGAAAAATTTATGGAGTATGAAAGTGCTAGGAACTGTTAAAAAGAAGCTACAAATCGCAAAAGTGGAAATACTACAAAGCACAGCTAAGAATAGTGAGCCTAGTTCTCCCAAATAATTTTGTGCGATAAAAAAGAAATAGGTAGCTTCTGAATAGTCATAAAAACGAACTGTAGTCTCGTAGATAAGCCAAGCAGGGTAAAACCATTTTCTAATAGGTTCCCACCATTTTCCCCAAATTGATTTTAGTTGTATTTTTTTTTCTTCCATTTGTAATTGTTTATCACAAAGGTTAAACCAATGGAAGCGGTATCATTTGATATATATCAAATTCGATTTTTAGGATTTCTTATCCTACTCAAAGTTTCAAGTGTAATTCCCAAATAAGAAGCAATATGAGTAAGCGGAATTCTGTTTGTTATCTCAGGATAAATGGTTAAAAGGTGCTTGTACCGGTCCTCCGCTTTATTGAATTGAATAGTATACAATCTTTCGCACAGTCCTAACATAGTTTCAGTGACTACTTTGTTTATAAAGCGTTCAAAATCGTGATATTTATTAGTAAGTATATCTACAGTGTCTTTTGTAAACTCAATAACTGTTGAATCTTCAATAAACTCAACATAATGAGGACTCGGTTCTTTGCTGAAAAAACTAACTATAGAAGCCATAATCTGATTTTCAAAAGTAAACCAGTCAGAAATGTCCTTTCCGTCTTTCAGGTAATAGGCTCTAGAACAGCCTTGCACAATTAGAAATCCTTTTTTAGAAAATTGTCCTTCACGAACCACAATTTCCCCTTTTTTAAACCTGCTAATTTTTGAATTGGCAATAAACTCCTGCTGGCATTCATTGGAAATTGGTGAATAAATTTCTCCAATTTCATTTAAGATTTTTTCAATGTTCATTTTTTATTAACTGCAATGTTACAATTTAGTACAGAGGTTCGTTTTAATTTTTGCCAACGTTTGAATAAAAGTCATGACTTTTATTTCTTTTATAGTTATTGTGCAACTAAATTAATGAATCAAATGGACTTTTAACTTTTTGTAAGTGAACCATTGACACATGCGTATATATTTCCATTGTTTTACTTGAGCGATGACCTAAAATCTTTTGAATATATCTTAAATCTGTGTCTTAACATATGTGCCGTAACGTGTTTATTAATTTTTGCTTTGATGGCCGCTTTTTCTAAAATACGTTTTACGCTTGATGCACTATATTGTTTTCCCGAATTGCCTTCGAACAAATAGTCTGAAGGTTGCCATTGCTTAAAATAGCTGCGTAAATCAGTCAATACTTTAGGGCTTAGAACTGTCATGCGGTCTTTGTTTCCTTTTCCTTGAGTTACTCTGATCATCATTCTTTTAGAATCGATATCCGAAACTTTTAAGTTTAAGAGTTCTTGCCTCCGTAAACCAGCTGAATAGAGTAAACTAAGAATGCATTTATGTTTAATGTTTTGGGTGGAATGAATGATTTTAAAATTTCTTCTTTGCTTAATACTTTTGGTGGTTTCCTTTCTTTAAAAGGGCGTTCAATAGCGTAAAATCGGTTAGGCATGTGCATAACGGTTTCATAATAGAATTTAATACTGTTTAAGGCTTTGGTTTAACTGTGAAGAAGAAACGCCTTTATTGAGTCGCGTTTTAATTCTAGTGTTTGTAAATAAACTTCAGGGACAAGTTGATTTTTTTCACATTATTGGAAAACTGCTAAAGGTGATACGTACCTTTTTTGTTATGACCAAGGTTTTAAAGAGATACGAGACAAATACTTGCTGGTGCTTTGGCAGGATGGGATGAATAAGCAGGTTTTTAATGACTAATTGAATGCCCCGACAGGGATAAGAGCAGCAGCTCACGCACTGGCGTGGCTATAGTGGATAGCCCGGTGCTACCCCGCAGGGTAGCATCGGGCCTTATCCTAAATATTAATATTTCAGCGTACGTTTTTGAGCGAATTATTCAACTACCTCAACCAATAGAGCGTCATCCGTCTTGGTCACTTTCGTTAAGCCTAATTGCCCAAGTGCTTTGATTCCTTTGTCCCATTGTTTATTAGATAAACCAGATTGATCTTTTAAATCATTCAAATTCATTGATTTATGCTCTGAAATGATATCGAAAATAGCCTTTTCATTTTCAGCCAATTCAACCGTTTTCTTTTGTTCAAGCTTCTCGGGTCTCATTTGCGGGAAGAAAAGTACCTCCTGAATAGCCGGATTATTGGTCAGGAACATAATTAAACGATCCATTCCTATTCCCAGACCGGATGTAGGAGGCATTCCGTATTCCAGTGAACGAAGGAAATCCTGATCAATAAGACCAGTTGCTTCGTCGTCCCCTTTTTCTGCCAGACGAACCTGGTCTTCGAATCGTTCGCGCTGATCGATGGGGTCATTCAATTCGGAATATGCGTTTGCTATCTCTTTTCCGCAAACCATTAACTCAAAACGTTCTGTCAAATCTGCATCTTCCCGGTGGGATTTACATAGCGGAGACATTTCTTTCGGGTAATCGGTGATGAATGTAGGTTGGATATAATTCCCCTCACATTTTTCACCGAAGATTTCATCAATTAATTTCCCTTTCCCCATAGTGTCGTCAACCGGTATCCCCATTTCTTTGCAGGCTGACCGAAGTTCATCTTCTGATTTGTTTTTGATATCAAATCCGGTAAACTCAAGGATGGAGTCACGCATGGTAATGCGTTTGTAAGGTGCTTTAAAGTCAATTTTATGTTCTCCAAAGGTACACTCTGTTGTCCCGTTTACAGCAATTGCGCAGTGTTCAAGAAGACGTTCAGTGAAATCCATCATCCAGTTGTAATCCTTGTACGCAACATAAATCTCCATGGCTGTGAACTCAGGATTGTGCGTTCGGTCCATTCCTTCGTTACGGAAGTTCTTAGAAAATTCGTACACACCATCAAATCCTCCTACGATCAGACGCTTAAGGTACAGTTCGTTGGCAATACGCATGTATAAAGGAATATCTAACGCATTGTGATGTGTGATGAACGGACGTGCAGCAGCTCCTCCCGGAATGGGTTGTAAAACCGGTGTTTCAACTTCCATATAACCGGCATCATTAAAGAACGAACGCATAGCATTGAACAAACGGTTGCGTTTGATAAAAATCTCTTTGACGTGTGGGTTAACAACCAGATCAGCATAGCGCTGACGATAACGCATTTCTGGATCGGTGAACGCGTCATGTACTTTACCTTCAGAGTCTGTTTTAGGCAACGGAAGGGGTTTCAGGGACTTACTCAACAGAGTCAATTCTTTTACTAGTACAGATGGTTCGCCTACCTGCGTTTTAAATAGCTCTCCCTTTATTCCGATAAAGTCTCCAAGATCCAGTAATTTTTTAAAGACATCATTGTAAAGTGTTTTGTCATCTTCCGGGCAGATCTCGTCACGGTTGATGTACACCTGAATGCGTCCGGATGAGTCCTGTAACTCTGCAAAGGAGGCTTTCCCCATGATTCGCTGAGACATCATACGTCCGGCAAGGCACACCTGTTTACCTTCTTCGAAGTTCTGTTTTATTTCCTTTGTCAATGAATTAACCGGATATAAATCAGCTGGATAGGGATTGATTCCCATATCTCTCAACTTCTGCAATTTCTCTCTTCGGAGAATTTCCTGATCGGAAAGATGTGCAACACTCATGAGTTGTTTTTTTGTATTTTTATTGATTCTAACTCACTATACATTTTGCATAGTCGTGCAAAGATAAATAATTGTAGGGAAACTTGTTCGTGTCCTATTGAGCTGAAAAGAATGTGGAAAACCAGCGCGCTCGCTATACCGGATTTTAGTGATAGTTGTTTTTAGAAGTTGGTTAACAATCGGTTTGTTTTTTGCTATACATCAAAATAAAGTCTACATTTGTCATTCGTCAGACAAGAATGAATACACAGATGAAACAATATTGGTGGTGGCAATTTAGCTTTCTAAAAAGGGAAGAGTTGGGTTGTTCTATCGTATAATTTCTAGTAAATAAATAGTGAAAAGAATAAAACCGTCGGTCTTCCCGGCGGTTTTTTTTATGCAAAATTTTTTGAAAATGATATACCGTAGAACCTGGCGGGAGTCCCGCCTGAAGTAAATAGAAAGTAAGTGGGTTGCAACATGCAACCGTAAAAAGAGATTTGTAGAATTTTAGAAAAAAGAAAGATGGAAATTTTGAATAAAGTGATAGAAGTAGAACCGGTAAAGGAAATGTTGGATTATCAGGGGAAATACGGTGAATATGGGGGAGCGTTTGTACCACCGGTTTTGGAAAAACAATTGGAAAAATTGAGTGTGTGTTTTGACGAGATTATAAAGACGGAGGAGTTCGGAAGGGAATATATAGCCATTCTGAAAGACTACGTCGGAAGACCCTCTCCGCTTTATTATGCGGCAAATCTAAGTAAGTACGTTGGTTCACGCATTTACCTGAAGCGGGAGGATTTGAATCATACAGGTTCTCACAAGATTAATAATACGATAGGTCAGATTCTGTTAGCAAAGAAGATGGGAGCGACTGAAATTATTGCTGAAACCGGTGCGGGACAGCATGGCGTAGCAACTGCAACAGCATGTGCTTTGTTGGGAGTTCCCTGCAAGATTTTCATGGGGGCTGTAGATGTCCAGAGACAGGCATTAAATGTAAAACGAATGGAGATGCTTGGGGCAGAAGTTATTGCCTGTGACAATGGAACGCAAACGCTGAAAGATGCAGTTGATGCTGCGTTGGGATATTATATTGAGCATCCCGATTCTTATTACTTGTTGGGTTCTCATGTCGGACCACATCCATATCCTAAAATCGTAGGTTATTTTCAGAGTGTTATCGGTAGTGAAGCGAAACAACAGATTTTGGAAAAAGAAGGGCGACTTCCGGACGGTATTTTTGCCTGTTTGGGCGGAGGCTCCAATGCAATAGGTTTGTTTTCTGCTTTTCTTGCGGATGATGAGGTTGCAATATACGGAGCAGAAGGTGGCGGCGAAGACAGGAATGGTAATACTGCCGCTACATTAACCTACGGGAAACCGATTGTTTTTCAGGGAACGTATTCCTATTGTCTGACAGACGAAAAAGGAGACCCTACATTTTCAAAGTCTGTTGCGGCCGGTTTGGATTATCCGGGAATTAGTCCTCAACATGCGTATCTAAAAGATACAAAACGATGCAATTACCAACCGGTTACTGATCAGGAGGCTTTGGATGCTTTTCGATTACTTTCCCGCTTGGAAGGTATTATTCCCGCGATTGAATCTTCACACGCCGTTGCATTGGCAGTAAAAATGCTGAAAAATAAAGGTCAATTAGCCATTGTTACTATTTCCGGTAGAGGGGATAAAGACGTAGAACGCGATTTTTAGAAGTATAAAAGAACAGCCCCTCAATTTTGCAGGGGCTGTTTTTCTATACTTTAGTTTTTCACCACTTTTCGTGTAACAACTTGTCCGTCTTCCAATACAACGCGAAGCCAGTACGCTCCGTGTTCAAGACCACTGCAATTTACCTGATTGGTATTTCCTGAGAATTGAAGTTGCCCCAGTGCATTAAACAACTCGTAGTATTCAATAGGTGAAGTTGATTGAATGTGTAAGGTGTTTTGTACGGGATTGGGGTAGACAGAAAAGGTCTGCCCTTCCTGCTCATTTACAGAAAGAGATGAGGTTGTATTCCACGTCACGTTGTCAATAGTTAGTGACTTGTGATCACCATTAGGAATGATGCGTAAGGCAACGTATTTATGGTCAGTAACGACAGGGATAGCAACGGAGGTATAGGTGTTTCCTGCTTGCGGTGTGATAAGACTTCCTGCTGAAATAAATCCGTTATAGTTTGTTTGGTTATCCAACGTTCCGACCTGAATCAGCATATTTTCACTTGAAGTAATAATATCAAATTGAAGTGCATGCTCTCCATCAATTGTTGATACAGGAGGAGATACCATGTAAAAATCATCTGTACCATTCATGAAACTATAGAACTGGATCGTCTTATCCTGATTTTCGGTAAGGTTAAACATTGGAGATGGGTGGCTGGCATCCCAGCATTGCTCAGGGAAGGAAGCAAAGTCATTGAATGTATACAGGAAGGTTTCAACGGGATTGCAAGCATCCTCAAGGATTACCTCAAGTTCTATTTCGTCAAATTTCGTATTGTCTTCCAGAGAAGTTGCCCGTATAGTAGCGGTTCCTTCTGCTATCCCGGTTGCTATTCCGGTTGCATCAACACTGACATATGTAGCACCGGATTCAACACTCCAGGTTACAGATTGGTTTGCCTCAGCAGGGGTAATGATGGCTATCAGTTGAAGTGTTCCGTTTTCTTCTGTAATGATTGCGGGAACATTTCCTTCGGTAGTTATTTCAACTGCTGAAACTTCAACCGGGAGAGGAGCTTGTTTAATACATCTGATTGCGGAACCCTGACCTCTGTATGCTCCTGCGGAAGGGTTTGCGATTGTGGACCCGACATAGAAATATTTTCCACCCAGGCTGGATGTCGTTGAGCTCCAGTAATACCCCCTTTCTCCTACAAATGTAAACTCTCCGGAGGTTGAGCTTCTGTGACCTGTTGCAGGAAGCTTGAGACTACTTGCAAAAGCACTCGCCGGGTTGGTTATGTTCTCTTCCGTTTTGATGGTCTGCCAGTCTTGCTGAGTTGGGAGTGACCAATCAGAACCAAGTAACTGTTTGCAGGGATCACAACCGTTAGTTTCATCTGTGCTTTCCGGATTTTCAGCTGTCCATGTATCCGTTTCCAGGTTGCCGGACCACCAGGATTCTGAGGAGGCAAAAAATGCTTCCTGACCATTCAACCCGGCTGGATTGTTTGGAGAAGGTAGTGTATTGCTGACTGTTGAGTTTCTAAGCTGGTGTCCATCATTCCATCTTCCCCATTGGAAAAGGTCTCCATATCCGTCCTGATCATCAAATGTTAATGCTACCTGTTCACTTCCCAGGTTTTGTTGTAACCAGATGTTTCCATCCGCAGCGCGAACGGTTGTATAGCTTATAGTTTGTCCGTTATAGATAAGCGTAATGCAGCCGGTGTCACCTGTATTTTCTCCAGGGTCAACATTGTCACAGGCTGTGTTTCCAACAGCTTCCTGTATAGCAAGTGTATATTCTTCGACCTGTCCCGCTCTCAGGTTGGAGTCACACGGACCTTCTATCGAATTTTCAGCATCATCATCCGAGTGGGCCGCTACATTTGTGTTTTTGATAATACGTAAAGTAGCTTGTCCTATCGACGCATCTGAAGGGATTGTTATGCTCGCAGTAATCGTATGGGCATTTGCCGGATTAGCTGCTTCCAGACGACCAATATAGAAACTTTCTCCCTCGTCTTCAAAGCTGTTATTTTGATTAAAATCGATATAAGCCATTACATCACTTGGAAAAGTACTGGAGGGTCCTTTTACTGAGATCGTATATGTTTCCCCTTGATTGACAGATGTTATAATTGACCGGAAATCTTCGTAATCGGAAGTCGTTCCTGATGTAAAGGGAGAAGTATTGTCGATAGTGTTGAACAAGACGTGTGTAATCATATTACCGTCTGAGTTATATTCAAATTGTGGAAAGCAATCGGGAATTGTATTCAAATAGAGTTTTGAGTAAGCAACATTATCTGAAAGTCCTGCGGCAAAAAGATCCATATAACCATCAGTGTTAGCATCTATCCAGAGATGTCTGGAGGTGCTTACTGGTAAAACATCCGGTAGATAGATAGTACTAATGTTAAACGAGCCGGTCCCGTCATTGATGTAAAAATTTTTCGTGGCAATGTTGTCATTCAGGCCCATTTCAAAAATATCGACAAAACCGTCATTGTTGATATCGACAAAAGTGGCATCACCGAAGTATACACCTGCAAAACCAGCATTGGCATCACTGAATGTATTGTCTCCGTTGTTCAGGTATAGCTTCCCGCTTGCTGCATCTGTCGTAAAGCCATTAATTAATACGTCCACAAAACCATCGTTGTTGATATCGAAAGTGTCTACACTGGAGAACCGAACTCCTTCGAGTCCTGTGGTAGTTAACTCTGTAAATGTTCCATCCGTATTATTCAGATATAAGTGTGCTCCTGATACATAAGAATTGTTGAAGCCTGTGATAAGAATATCAAGATAAGCGTCATTGTTGACATCGAGCATTTTAACATCGCTGAAGTAGGTTCCCATGAAATAGGATGATGATGCGTGGAAGTTACCAGTGTTGTCTTGTAGATAGAGTTTACTTATATAGCCTGATTCGACAGCACCGTTAACAAGAATGTCCTTATGTCCGTCATTATTAACATCACCAAGAGCGATGCTTCCGAAACTTACACCAGCTATGTCTTGTGTATTGTCTTGCGTAAATCCTCCCTGACCATTGTTATAGTATATGTAGGTTACTGCAGTATTGATGTCGGTATTTGTTCCACTTATTACAAAATCTTCCAAACCGTCATTATTAAGGTCTGCCACTGCAATAGCTGAATTGGAAACAGGGAGGAAAGCCTGAGCGTCTGTAAAATTACCATTTTGTCCCAGTTTGTATAGCCCCAGGAATCCTCCGTTATTGTTGTTTTGTATTCCGGATATAAGTATTGCCTTTTCATCGGAAGAGTTTAGTGTAATGGCTGCGCAATCCCCATAGTATACTCCTACGGGATCGTTTGAAGAAATAGGGGAAAGTACATTGAGAGAGTAATCTTCTATCTGACCTGCTGAAATCACATCATTACAGGGATCAGTTGCTTGGGAACTGGTATTTTTAATGATGCGCATTCTTGTTATACCGGTTGTGGCTTGCTGTGGAATTATGATGGGAAATGCAATCAGTTGTGCATCGTCACCGGTACTGTTTGTGATGCTAGTTGGGAGTTCATATTTTTCATTTTGCGATGCTGAGTTATTGAATACACCATCCTGATTCCAGTCAATATAGACTGTGAGGTAATTCGTGTTGTTCCCATTGGTATTACCTGCAATAGTGAGAATGTATTCCTGACCTTTTCGTACGGTAGTTTGTAGAGAGCTAAAATCTTCATATTGTGGAATGGTAGTAGAAACTTCCGGGGAGGTTTTGTTATTAATCGATCCAAAACGGACCAGTGATATAGGCTCTGTTGCTGCGTCGGGTTGTTGCAGCGTGGGTTGGCAATAGGTCTGTGCGTTCATGTAGTGAACAGGTAGAATTAGTGCCAGTAGGGAAAGTGATTTTCTGAGTTTGCAACGTAACGTGTTCATGTTATTTATTTAAAATTCGAAGCAAAACTAGATAGTTTATTTAGTCTTATTCTAAATAAAGAAGAGTAAATTCAGTACCCAAAATAAGGGGTTGTAGGGTAATTTCACTACCATACCCTTTGGGTAAAGACGGAGATTGTACTGGTAAAGAGGGAGGAACTAAAGTCAGGTTAAACAGGATGAGGGTAAAATAAAAAACTCCGAAGAAATTTCCCCGGAGTTTTTGTATGTAATCTTGAGTTGAGACTAGTATTTGGGTTTCCCCTGTTCGGCTCCGTATGCAACTTGCAGAGCCTTTACATCACGAAGCGCTTCTTTTACTTTGTAAATATAACCGTAACCGACTTCTTTGTCTGTTTTCAGACAAGTGATTACGTTTTCAATTTGCGCTCCTTTATCATCGACTTTTACACGCTTCCATTTACCGATATTTTCCGGGTCACCAAATTGTCCGTCCAATTGCAGACGAACCTGATCTCCGAAAGAAGCTTTCAAAGGTTTACCAATGAAAACGAAGTCAATTTCATTCCGTTGTTTGAATGGAGTAAGATCCACTGTCTCTGTCGACTTAGGTCGCTCTACTTTTACCATAGGATCAATATCCTTGGAAGTGGTAGCAACCATGAAGAAGAACAGAAGCATGAAGATAATATCAGGCAATGCAGATGTGTTGATTGCCGGTGATGCTTTTCCTCCTCCTTTTTTAAACTTTGCCATAGTTTCCTGTTTTATTGCAAATCTGCAGGTTTTAATTCTACGATACGCTCAGGAACAAGAACTTCAATCAAAGCGATTTCATCCTTATACAACGTTCCTTTACCGTCAAGGTCACGTTTTTGAACCATGGTACGATAAGGAATTCCGTAAATTTCCTTTGCTTTCTCATCGCGAATATCATTGATCGCAGATTTGATTTCATTCATAATTGCTATCAAGATATCGTAGTGCGTTTTCGTTTGCAATTCGATCTGAATAGCTGCTGAACGGTGCATCTCGCGGTAAGGTCCTTTCAAGGTGTTGATCACCATAAGGCGCTTTTCCCACTCGCTGCGCTCTGCCATTTTGAATTCGATTAGCGCCTGATCTTCAACTGCTTCAAGATACTTATCAATTGCTGCGATACTAGTGTCACAGGTGTATTTGTTCACAGGAAGGTATTCTGGAAACTCTCCATCTGTTTCACTGACCATATTAGCCCGATAAAACAAATCTATCTTTTCTTTAATCTCCGGAATTTCCGTCAGGTCTGTTCTCACCATGATCTGATTCTGTGCGTTAGCCCTAATCTTCATTAGATTTCGCTTACGTACATCTATTTGCATTTCTGGTGGAACATCAATCTTAACAGACATCTGGCGCAACATTCCCGTATCTTTATCCATGGTTGTAGTAACCAGGAAGAAGATCAACAGAAGGAATGCGATATCCGCCATCGAACCTGCGTTGATTTCCGGTATTGTTCTTTTTGCCATAATCTTAGTTCTTTAGATATCTGAAAAGCGGACTGATTAACATAGCAAGGAATCCCAATGCGATGGAAAAAATGGCTAAATACAATCCGGCTTCAGAAGCTTTAATTGTTCCTTCATCGATTCCGTCTTTCATTGCAACAGGTGTCATTTCACCACCTGCAAACATATAAAACACAAGGAAAGCGACTCCGGCGAAAGCATATCCTAAAACAGATTTCAATGCTTTCTTCGTATCAAGAATAAGATTGTAAATGAAGAAACCTACAATCAGGATTATTCCTACAACAATTATTCCTAAAGCGTAATTCATTGATCCGGACATCGGTCCACCAGCAATAAATGCTTCTTTTTCTTCAACGGTAAGTTCACTTACCGGACCCGGATCACTGCCTATTACCCATGCAACAAGGACTATTCCAAGTATTGCAAGGACAAACTTGACAATGTTCAGGATCGTTCCTACTTTATTATTTCCCATAATTGAAAATCTTTTTAGGGTTCGTTCGGATCACTCCGGATTACTTAGAAGTAACTTTGTACTTCAACATCATATCAACTAACGAGATAGAAGCATCTTCCATTTCGTTAACAAGGCTATCCATCTTAGCAATGATATAATTGTAGAAAATCTGAAGAACGATCGCAGCGATCAAACCGAATACGGTTGTTAAAAGTGCTACCTGAATACCACCCGCAACTGTTGTTGGAGCAACGGTACCTTCACGTACGATGTCAGCAAATGCCTGGATCATCCCGATTACCGTTCCCATAAATCCAAGCATCGGTGCCAATGCGATGAACAATGAAATCCAAGAAATCCCTTTTTCCATCAATCCCATCTGTACACCTCCGTATGAAACGACGGATTTTTCAACCATTTCGATTCCTTCGTCAGCGCGATCCAATCCCTGGTAATATATTGATGCAATTGGTCCACGTGTGTTACGGCAAAGTTCTTTTGCTGCTTCAACACCACCGCTTTGCAATGCATTTTCAACATCATTCATAAATTTACGTGTATTAATCGTAGAAATGTTAAGATAAATAATACGCTCAATTGCAAGAGCTACACCTAAAACAAGACAGATTAACACGATCCCCATCCAAAGAGGACCACCAGTAAGGAATTGTTCCTTTAATACATAAACCAGTCCTTCTCCTTCTTCAGCGGTTGCCGTTGCAGGGTCAGCATCTGCTGCTGGTTCATTTTGTGCCAATACTACAGGCATGTTGTCTACTTGGTCAGCTGAAATTATTTCAACTTTCGCTTCTTCATTAGCTGTTGCAACTGTTGCAGTTCCCAACATCATCGTGGCAGCCAGGGCCATTACACTAAACACTTTTCTCATGGTCTCAAAGATTAATAAATAATCGTTTTTCTAAATTAAAAAAATTAACTGTTTATTTTATGTTAAGCATTAATTTACAACTCTAGCGGAGAGAGAGGGATTCGAACCCTCGGTACCGGTTTCCCGGTACACACACTTTCCAGGCGTGCTCTTTCAACCACTCAGACACCTCTCCGTCTGTAATTTTTACCTACTAGGGCACTAAAGTACAAAAATATTTTTTCCAACAAATGCCAAATGTGATGAAGTTAATTTTCTCTTAACACAAAAAACTACATTTCACCGCAACATTCTGTTGTTAACAGTTCTATCTTTTCTTCTCTTGTTAAATGGGTAGCACAAACGTGCATCATTTTAGCAATAGCAGCTTCTGTCGTCAGTTCACCTCCACTAACAACACCCAGTTTTACAAACTGGCGGCTGGTTTCATACTTTCCCTGTTCAACTGCTCCGCTTGAACATTGTGTGATATTGAGAACAATACCGCCACTTTGGATATAGTTGTCAAGGAGCTCAATGAATCTACGGTCTGCCGGACCGTTCCCCGCCCCATAAGTCGACAGGATAATACCCTTTACTTTTTTAATGTCAAACAAAGGGGTATAGGCAGAAAACGGAAGTCCGGGAAATAATTTTACCAGGGCAATTTCCTCCCGGAGATCAGGATGGAATTGTATCTCATTAAGGCGGGTTCTGAATAATGCCTGCTCATTAAAGCGAATATGTACGCCGGCAACTGCCAGCTCTGGGTAATTTCCGCTTTTGAAGGCTTCAAACTCACTTGCTGAAACTTTTGTGGTTCGGTTTCCTCTGTAAAGCGAGTACTCAAAGTATACGGCAACTTCCTGAACTACCGAATCTCCGTTTTGATCTTTAGTTCCCGCAATTTCAATTGCTGTAATGAGATTTTCTTTACCATCGGTTCGAATGGTACCAATGGGAAGTTGAGACCCCGTAAGAATAACCGGCTTTTTTATACCCTGAAGCATGAAACTAAGAGCAGAAGCTGTGTATGACATGGTATCTGAACCGTGGAGGACTACGAAACCGTCGAAATCAGTATAATTATCGTAAATGATTTGGGCAAGTTTCCTCCACATGGCTGGTGTCATCTCGGATGAATCAACTGGTTTTTCGAATGAAACGGCTTGAATATCTACTTCCAACCTATTCAGCTCGGGTACCTGATCATATAAATGGTCAAAATCAAAAGCAACAAGAGAGCCGGTTGTATGGTCTGTAACCATACCGATAGTCCCTCCTGTATAAACAATTAATACTTTTGACTTTTCCATTCTCAATGTTACTAAATTAATTTGTAAACGGTTTGTATATTCTGTCGCGAACTATTCACAGTGCATTTTTATTGAGTAAACGGTCCAGTTTCGGGAATAAGCGGTAGGCATTAGTACTGGTTATTTTTCCTATTTCCTCTTCGGATATTCCGTATATATCACTCAGTTTGCTGGCTATCAGCGGAATGTATGCGCTTTCATTCCTTTTTCCCCTGTACGGTACAGGGGAAAGATAAGGGGCGTCAGTTTCCAGAATTAGAAGCGAAGGATCTATTTCGGGAAGAACTTTATCCAACCCTGAATTTTTAAATGTGCTGACACCGCCTATTCCCATCATGAAACCACCGTAATCGACAATTTTTTTTGCCTCCTGTAGTCCTCCGGTAAAGCAATGGAATACCCCGGTAAGTTCAGTACAATTCAGATCGTCCAGTTGTTCAAACAATTCTCCGAATGAATCGCGGGCATGAATTACAATGGGGAGTTGAAGTTGTAGTGCCTGCTGCACTTGTCTTCTGAAAGCCTCAATTTGAAGCGGTAAGGTACTTTTATCCCAATAGAGGTCAATACCTATTTCACCGATAGCGATGATCTGACTTTTGTCAAACGCAGCTTCTATATGGAGTAACTGTTCTTCGTAGTTTTCATCTACGGAACAGGGGTGTAATCCCATCATGGGGTAACAAATTCCGGGAAAGTCGCGCACCATGTTTAATAAGGGGGTACAGCTATCTGCATCTATATTAGGAAGAAGCAGTTGTTTCACTCCGGCATCTACAGCGCGTTGAACGGATTCTTTCCGATCATTATCAAATTGCTCAACATAGAGGTGTGTATGTGTATCAATAAACATACGGACAAAGATAAAGAATTGACTGCTGTTTTGCAGTTTGTCAGAATGAATTTATGTGGATGTTTATCACGGATTTACAAACTGTACTTCGAAAAGCTTCGACCAGTTTTTTCCCGTAAGGATAAAATTACCGGTTTTGGTATTGTAAGCGATTCCGTTCAGGACATCTCCTGAACCCTTACCTTCCCGGACCACATCTCCGCAGTCGATTTTTTCCAGAACCTTTCCGTTAGCAGGATCTACTTTCAGGACATAGTCTTCCTGATAAACGTTTGCGTAAATAAAACCATTAAGGTATTCCAGTTCATTAATCGCCCGGTATTCCTGGCTAGACCCGAAGATTTGTATGGAGTGTATTATGTCAAATGTTTTTGGGTCTCTGAAAACTACTTCTGAAGATCCGTTAGACATGATAAGGTGTTTTCCGTCATTTGCAATTCCCCAACCCTCTCCAAAGTATTGAAATTCTCTTTTCAATTCAAATGAATTCACATCATAGACAAAGCACTTACGGGCTTCCCAGGTGATCTGAAAAATTTCATCGTTGAGTATTGTTATTCCCTCTCCGAAAATATAATCAGGTACATCTACAGAGCGAATAGTTTCACCGGTCTCCAGACGAACCTCCATTAATTTACTTTTCCCGGTTTGTCCGGTTCCTTCGTAAAGTTTTCCGTTGTACATTTCCAATCCTTGCGTATAGCTGGTAGTTTGGTGAGGGTAGGTACGCATAATTTTAGCCACTTTCAATTCGGGATAAATATCTGAGAAAAGCGCAATAGTGCGATTAACAATAAATTCTTCTCCTTCCGCATCGGTTCCCACAATTCGGATCGTGTGAAATCCAACATTCAAATCTTTTGTCGCAAGAGAATATTTAGCCTGAATACCCACATTTTTCTGATCATTTAATAAAGAATCTCCCAGAAAAAGCTGAAGTTGTTTCAGCTCCTGACCATCTGCAACGTTGATGCGAATTTCAAGTTGATCGCCGACAACAAGTTGAGCATTGTCGGAAGGATTACTGACTGTAAAGGGCGTCTTTTTTCTTTGTTGCTTAGGGGGAGCAGAAGATTCTTCACAACTTGTGAAAAGCACTGTTGTAAGGACAAAAAGGGCAAAAAATAATCTCATTGTATTCGAATATGCTTTTTAATATCTTTCCATTTTATAGAAGCATGGGAAGCGGTATAAAGAACCTTTCCATGGTGTAAAACGATGACTTGAGGAGATTCGTGTTTCACTCCTGTTTTTTCCTCCACATAATTAGAAACAGAACGGTAGGCTAACAAATCCAGATAGTAGGCGTAGACTTCTTCCCGTTGGATTTTTCGTTTTTCAAGATGCTTTTTGGCTCCTTTTGAGATGTTACAGGCAGTACTGTGTTTGAAGATCAGAACTGGTTTTTCCGTACTTTTTTTATAGAGCTGATCAACCTGATCCGTTGATTTCAACGCCGTCCACCCTGAAGAAGGGGTTTCCAATCCTGATCTGAATGACTGAAAGGAAATGAGGATGAGTGAAAAAACAGCTATTAGGGTTAGAACAACTCGCTTCATGCCTGTACAGCTTTTTTGATTAAGGAGGCTTTAATCCCATTATGGGATGCCTGATGTATTACTTCTCCGTTTTTAATAACAATTACCTGAGGGGATTGGTGTAAAACACCGGTTAACTCTTCTATTTTATTGGAAACATCCCGAAAACGGATCAGATCTATGAAGTAAGGAGTAACCTCACCTTCCTCAAGATCCCAACTCTTTTCCAGCCCATGGAGTGCCATTGCGGAAATAGAGCACCTTGTACTGTGTTTAAAGAGCAGAATCGGCTGAAGTGAAGAGCTTCGGATGATTTCCTGTAATTGTTCAGGGTCTTCTACCTGAATCCATTCGATGGATTTTTTGGATTGATCTTGCTTTTTGCCGAAAGAAAAGAGTCCCATAACTATGCAGAAATAAATTGTTCAAGGAAGCGTAAATCGTTTTCACTGTATAATCGTAAGTCATTGACACGATATTTCAATTGGGTGATACGTTCTATACCCATTCCAAAGGCAAATCCGGAGTAGACCTTTGAATCGATGCCGCATGCATCCAAAACATTAGGGTCAACCATACCACACCCCAGAATTTCAAGCCATCCGGTGTATTTACAAACGTTACATCCTTTGCTGTTACAGATGGTACAGGAAATATCCATTTCTGCACTGGGTTCTGTAAAAGGAAAATAAGAAGGGCGTAGCCGGATTTCTGTCTTTTCACCAAACATTTCTTTAGCAAAGTAGAGAAGTGTTTGTTTCAAATCGGCAAACGAAACGTTCTTATCGATGTAAAGCCCTTCTACCTGATGAAAAAAGCAGTGTGCCCGGGCAGATATCGCCTCATTTCTGTAGACACGTCCGGGTGAGATTGTGCGGATCGGTGGTTTTTGATTTTCCATTACTCGCACCTGTACGGAGGATGTATGCGTACGAAGTGCCCATTCCTGATCACCCTCTTTCTCAACAAAGAAGGTGTCTTGCATGTCTCTTGCGGGGTGTTCAGGCGGGAAATTGAGTGCCGAGAAATTATGCCAGTCGTCTTCTACTTCCGGTCCTTCGGAAATAGTGTACCCGATTCGTTCAAAGATGCTGATGATTTCCTTTCGAACAACCGAAAGTGGGTGTCGTGCTCCGATTTCAAAAGCAGAGCCGGGACGGGAAAGGTCTATTTTTTCCGTGTTTCCGGAAGAGTTATTTTCGAGGTTTTCTTTTGCTTCGTTGAATCTTTGTTCAGCGATTTCCCGTAATCCGTTAATGAGCTGCCCGAATTCTTTTTTCTGTTCGTTGGGAACGGTTTTCAGGAATCCATATAACTCTTTAATGGCTCCTTTCGCCCCGATATATTGAATACGGTATGCTTCCAGTTTAGCAGCATTTGTTAATTCTGCTGCTTCAATTTCTTTCTTTAACTCCTGAATTTTATCTGTCATTTTCGAAAATCTTAACCTCGGTACAAATTACGAAATTACGAAATTGTAAGTGATTTTAGGTTGTGGGGGCATAATTATTGATATGCCCGTATATTGACTTTTAAGAAAAATAACCAACGGGTGTAACTTTTTTCCGTCTAAATGGTTAAAGGATTGTAGAAAGATAAACTATTTTGTAACTTCGCTACCTGCGATTTATAATATATACTTATGAAAAAGAGAGCAATGCGGTCGGTGTTTTTCCTTGGGTTGGCAGCTATGTTAGCTGTTCCGGCAATAGGATGCCGTAAAAAAGGTGATACAATTGTACGGATTATGGTGAAGGACGTTTCAAATGCTCCTGTTGCGAATGCAATGGTTCGTTTGTACGGACAATCAACAATGGATCAAGCTCCGGGACCGATAACGGCAAACGATACTGCTTATACTAATTCATCCGGGATTGCTGTTTTCGATTTCAACGATGAATATCAGTTGGGACAAGCTGGTGTTGCGGTATTGAATATCCTTGCTAAAAAGGATGGAATGACGGGAACAGGAATTATTAAAATTGAAGAAGAAACTACTTCTGAGGAGACGGTGTTTCTTCAACCGTAATAGAATTAATAGTATTTGAGAGCTACGCCACATCAGTATATGATGTGGCTTTTTTAGTTTCAAAATATTCTTTTATATCACGAAATAAAAAAGCCATCCCTAAATAAGGATGGCTTAAAAATGTATAAGTGGATTTTAATTTAAAACGGCACAATTATCAACCACTACACATTTCACAATTATCCGGATCATCAAGAGAACATGCTATTTCGGCTTGTTTATCCTCGATAGTTTTTGCTGTAATTTTTTGTGATGTTACAGCTTTATCAACAGTAAACTTTATAGCGTCCGTAGCGGCTTTCGTTCTCAGGTAATACATTCCTGTTTTAAGTCCTTTTTTCCATCCGTAGAAGTGCATCGATGTTAGTTTACCGAAGTTTGCATTTTCCATGAAAATGTTCAACGATTGAGACTGACAAATGTATGCTCCACGATCAGCAGCTTGTTCGATGATCACTTTTTGTGAAACTTCCCAGGCTGTTTTGTAAAGATCTTTGATTTCTTGTGGAATTTCGGAGATATTTTGAACAGAACCATTATTTGCCATCAGTCTCTGGCGCATTTCAGGGTTCCATAATCCTTCTTTAACAAGGTCTCTTAACAAGTGCTTATTTACGATGATAAACTCACCGGAAAGTACACGTCTTGTGTAAATATTGGATGTATAAGGTTCGAAACATTCGTTGTTACCTAGAATTTGTGCCGTAGAAGCTGTTGGCATTGGAGCCATAAGGAGTGAGTTGCGAACTCCGTGTTGCTTAACTTCTTCTTTTAACACATCCCATTCCCATCTCGAGGAAGGAGTTACACCCCACATATCGAATTGGAAGATTCCTTTTGAAACCGGAGATCCTTCAAATGTTTGGTAAGGCCCTTCAACTTTCGCAAGATCTTTGGATGCTGTCATTGCAGCGTAATAAATTGTTTCAAACACCTCTTTGTTCAGCTGAGCTGCTTCCGGAGAGTCGAACGGGTAACGCATCATAATATAGGCATCTGCAAGCCCCTGAACTCCCAATCCGATTGGACGATGGCGCATATTCGAGTTACGAGCCTCTTCTACCGGATAGTAGTTGTTGTCGATAATTCGATTCAGGTTGACAGTCGCCTGATACGTTACTTCAAATAATTTATTGTGATCAAAAACTCCGTCTTCAACAAACTTTGGAAGAGCAATGGATGCCAGATTACATACAGCAACTTCATCAGGAGCAGTGTATTCGATGATTTCCGTACAAAGGTTCGAAGACTTGATTACTCCAAGATTTTGCTGGTTTGACTTGCTGTTTGCAGCATCTTTGTACAGCATATAAGGAGTACCTGTTTCAATTTGTGATTCAAGTACTTTGAACCAAAGATCCTGAGCTTTGATTGTTTTTCTACCTTTTCCTTCACGCTCATATTTTTCATAAAGCGCTTCAAATTCTTCCCCGAAAGTATCGGAAAGTCCCGGACACTCATGTGGACACATCAAGGTCCAGTTACCATTGCTCTCAACACGTTTCATGAATAAATCGGGAATCCAAAGTGAGTAGAACAGATCGCGTGCACGTTGTTCTTCTTTACCGTGATTCTTCTTTAGGTCAAGGAAGTCAAATATGTCTGCGTGCCATGGTTCAAGATAGATAGCAAAAGATCCTTTTCTTTTTCCTCCTCCCTGATCCACGTAACGAGCAGTATCGTTATAAACGCGAAGCATAGGGACAATACCGTTAGATGTCCCGTTTGTTCCTTTGATGTACGATCCTTTCGCACGGATATCGTGAATTGAGATTCCGATACCTCCTGCTGATTGAGATATTTTTGCGCAGGACTTTAATGTTTCGTAGATCCCGTCGATACTGTCTTCTTTCATCGTCAGAAGGAAGCACGAGGACATCTGTGGTTTCGGAGTTCCTGCATTAAATAATGTCGGAGTTGCATGTGTAAACCAACCTTCGGACATAAGGTTGTAGGTTTTGATGGCCGATTCAATATCCGCTTTGTGAATACCAACGGCAACACGCATTAACATATGCTGTGGACGCTCAGCAATTTGTCCGTTTAGTCGAAGCAAATAAGATCTTTCCAGTGTTTTGAACCCGAAATAATCATAACGGAAATCGCGATCGTAAATGATGCTGGAGTCCAGAACATCACTATTTTCTTTGATGATTTCGTATACATCATCAGCGATAAGTGAAGCGCGCAATCCTGTTTTAGGGTCGATGTAATTATACAGGTCTTCTACAACTTCCGAGAAAGTCTTCTTTGTGTTTTTATGCATATTGGACACAGCGATGCGCGATGCCAGTAATGCATAATCAGGGTGATCAATAGTTTTCGAAGCAGCAACCTCAGCAGCCAGATTATCAAGGTCTGTGGTTAAAACTCCGTCGTACAGACCTTCAATGACTTTCATGGCAACCATTTCTGGAGAAACCAAAGGGTCAAGTCCGTAACACATTTTTACAATACGAGCTGTGATTTTGTCAAACTTCACAGCTTCTTTGCGTCCATCTCTTTTTACTACATACATAAGCGTCCGATATATGGGTTATAATTGATTGATAATTAAAAATCTTCGTCAAGTTTGAAGGTCTGGTTTTCCTTCCCGGCCATAACTCCGGCTTTTTGATATTCAGCAACACGTTTCTCAAAGAAGTTGGTTTTACCCTGAATTGAGATCATGTCCATGAAGTCAAACGGATTGGTTGATCCGAAATGTTTTTCACAACCAAGTTCTGCCAATAAGCGGTCGGCAACAAACTCGATGTATTGGGACATCAGATCACTGTTCATTCCAATAAGTTTTACAGGTAAGGCATCCAAGATGAATTCTTTTTCGATGTCTACGGCATCCAGAATAATCTCCTTAACCTTTTCTTTAGGAAGTTTGTTCACAACATGGTTGTTGTACAATAGACAAGCGAAATCACAATGCAGGCCTTCGTCTCGGGAAATTAATTCGTTAGAGAAAGAAAGTCCGGGCATTAACCCTCGTTTTTTCAACCAGAAGATTGAGCAGAATGAACCGGAGAAGAAAATTCCTTCCACTGCTGCAAATGCAACAAGACGTTCAGCAAATGATCCTTCATCGATCCAGCGAAGTGCCCAGTTCGCCTTTTTGCGAACACAATCAAGAGTATCTATTGCATTGAACAGGTAATTCTTTTCCTTAGAGTCTTTAATGTATGTATCAATAAGTAGCGAATAGGTTTCAGAATGGATATTTTCAATAGCCACCTGAAATCCATAAAAGAATTTCGCCTCTGTGTACTGTACTTCGGAAAGGAAGTTTTCTGCAAGATTTTCGTTTACAATACCGTCTGATGCCGCAAAAAATGCCAGCACGTGTTTTACGAAATGCCGCTCGTCGTCATTAAGTTTATTTTCCCAGTCTATAAGATCCGGAGAAAGGTCAATTTCCTCTGCTGTCCAGAAACTGGCTTCTGCTTTTTTGTAAAACGCCCAAATGTCGTCGTGTTGGATGGGAAACAAGACAAATCTGCCTGTGTTTTCCTCCAAAATTGGTTCTTTTTCCTGTGCCATTTTTTAAAATATTATCGTAAAAATTATTAGCAAAGCCGGTTTTTCAGACTTCGAAATAATTGATTATTAATTACTGTTTCGTTTTCCTCTTTACTTTTGGCGACTCTGATGCAAAATATATCAGTAACCGTTCTGATGAGGCAGTACAAAAGTTGTCAAAAAAACGCCTTTAACCAACTAAAGAAATTCACAATTCACCACACTTATCAACAACCCACTTCTCAATCCCTTAGTGCACAAAGCCTTCATGTTTTATTAACATCAATTTAAAGATATTCACAGTGTAAAGCAAAACTTTTATCGAAGAAATGAACGTTTTAATCTCAAAATACTAGTATTCTGCTTCTTCCCTGTTTTTTCCATAAATTTACGCTAAAAGGGTTGCTTTTTTCAAAGAAAATGCTTTATCTTTTACACATCCTGATGTGAATTACTTCTATGCTGACCAGTCTACAATATTCGGTACAAAAATATCTTCGCGGGCTACTCCATTTTGTATATCCGGAATACTGTGTTGTATGCGCTGAACTTCTCCCTGAAGGAATGCAGGATATTTGTATCTTTTGTGAAGATAGTTTGATGTATACCTATTACGAAAAGTTTACAGAAGAGTCGCCTCTTGATGAACTTTTTTATGGCAGGGCGCAGTTGGAAAGCACATTTAGCTTACTGAATTTTTCCAGAGGGACTTCAACCCGGAAAATTGTACATCAGATTAAATACAGGAATAATAAGCCTCTGGCTCATTTTATGGGAAGAAAAATGGGGAAAGCATTACGCGAAAAATGGAAAGAAGGTTTTCCCGATGTTTTGATTCCGGTTCCCTTACACCCGAAAAAGCGCTACCTGAGAGGGTATAACCAAAGTGAGTTGCTGGCAAAAGGCGTTGCTCACGAAACAGGCATAAAGGTACTTGTGTCACTACTAAAACGAAGGGTGCATACCCAAACGCAGACGAAGAAGGGGAAATATGCAAGGTGGGATAATGTAGAGGATATTTTTAGTGTAAATCATCCGTCGCGATGGAAAAATAAGCACATTTGTATCATAGACGATGTAATTACCACCGGATCAACGCTGGAATCCTGTATCAGAAAACTGAAAAAGGAAATACCGGGCGTGAAAATTAGTGTAGTAAGTCTTGCAATGGCAAAAAAATAAAGTATGCAGTATCTTATTGTGGGTCAGGGATTGGCCGGAACAATGTTGGCTCACCAGTTTTTAAAGACAGGAAAAGCATTTAAAATTATTGATCCGGGAGTGAATGAAAGCTCAAGGGTGGCAGCCGGAATTATGAATCCGATTGTTTTCCGTAGAGTAACGAAGAGCTGGATGGTGGATCAATGTTTGCCTGAAGCTGTTCGACAATATCGGGAGTTAGAGGAGTTACTGGGTGTTCGTTTTTTATTCGAAAGAGAAATCAGAAGAGCTTTCTCAAGTGAGCAGGAGAAGGATTGGTGGAAACAAAAATCTGCTTTAGAAGAGTTTAACGGATATATAGACTCTCCGGGCTCTGCAACACCACCACCAACCTATCTGAATGCTCCTTTTGGGAATGAAATGGTGCATCGGGTTCATTATGTGGAAACCAAAGTGTTTATTGATACAAATCGTTCATTTTTTAAAGAAAAGGGAGTGTTAATCGAAGATACGTTCGATTACGATTGTGTTACAGATGAAGGGTGTCTGCTAAATGGAATCCGGTTTGATAAGATTATTTTTTGTGAGGGATACCGGTCTCGTAAGAATCCATTTTTCAGCTATCTCCCTGTAAATTCAACAAAAGGACAGATTCTTGATTTGGAGATTCCACTGGTGACGAATCGGTCGGAAGTATTGAATAGAAAGTGCTTTGTTCTTCCTCTCGAAAACGGAACATTTAAAGCGGGGGCTACCTATGAATGGGATTCACCGGATACACTGATTACAGCGGAAGCGCGAAAGGAACTGGAAGAAAAGGTAGAAGGACTTATTGGTGTTCCTTTTTCTGTTACAGGACAGGAAGCAGGAGTCCGACCCACAACGGATGACAGGAGACCATTGTTGGGAGTTCATCCGGAAAGAGACGATCTATACTTCTTCAATGGATTGGGAACGAAAGGATATCTTTTGGCACCCTATTTTGCCGGTGAGATTTTTTTAAGGGTTACGGAAAACAAGCCTCTTCTGAAAGATGCGGATTTGGTGCGATTTGCAAAACGACGAAATCTGAAAAACTCCTGATATGCTAAGAATGCCCCAACTTAGATTTTTTGCTTACATTTAACCGACTACATCAGGATAAACGTACTGCAAAATGTCTGAAAACAAGGTGGAAAGACTTGAAGAAGTCCAGAGATTAAAAACAATAAACCTGTATACATTATTTGCTGGTATTACTATTCTTTTTTCTGGTATTTACGGGTTGTTTCTTAATGACGGAACTTATGGACTGGTCGTTCTTTTTACACTTCCTTTTTTGGCAATGATTCCATTGTTAAACAGGGGAGGACACGGTCTTGTTGCAGTTGCCGTATTGGTTCATGTATGTAATTTTTCAATCGTTGTTTTCAATCTGGGATATGGTCATTCTACTGGTTCGCAGGCATTTATTTTTCCGATAATAGCCGGGATTTCCTTTCTTAATCCTCTGCCCAGGCATAAGATAGAGTTTTGGACGCATATGATTCTGAGTGTATTTATTCATGCCTTTATCTTTGCAACAGATCGTTTTTTTGGTAGTTCGGCAGTTCCTTCCAATAAATATGTAACATTGGAAACCATTAACTATGCGTTGAGTTTACTGGTAACTGTATATATACTGTATCAGCATAATTCCAAAACAGCTGTAGGGAAAGAGCAATTAGCAAATCAACTCAGAACAAATGAAGACACTCTCCGTCAATTGGGGAGTGTATTGAAGGATAAAGAGGTTCTGCTTGCTGAAGTGCACCATAGGGTAAAGAATAATCTTGCTATAATTTCAGGAATGCTGAACCTGAGTAGAAATCTGGGAAAGGAAACGAACGTAGATGCGGTTTTACAGGAGTGTTCCAATCGGGTTATTTCAATGGCAATGGTGCATGAAAAATTATACAAATCCGGCGATCTTAGCCGGATTTCATTTCATGAGTATGTCGATGACTTGGTAAAAGATATTCACAGAACCCTGGTGGTCAAGAAAAATATACAGTTGAGAACCCGGCTCGATGAAATATTTTTGGATATTGACAGAGCAATTCCGGTAGGTCTTATCGTTAATGAAGTTATTACGAACAGTATCAAACATGCTTTTACAGAAGGGGAAGAAGGGATAATAGAGGTGGATGTAAGAAGAAGTAATAATTCTGTTTATCTTATGGTGCGGGACAATGGTAAGGGGATGCCGGCAGAGCAGAATCAGGAAGAGAATGAAAGTCTTGGAATGATGTTGATAGAGTCTCTTACACAGCAGATAGACGGAACGTATGAATTTGCAAACAATGACGGAGTGAGTTTTGTTCTTAGGTTTCCGATAGAATAATTTCTAATTTTGTATAGAATTTAAAAATAGAAAGATATGTATCCTCCAGAATTAGTTGCCCCGATGAAAAGGGATCTTGTAGATAATGGTTTCACAGAGTTATTGACGTCTGAGGAGGTTGATAAAGCACTGACTGACAAAGAGGGGTTAGCCATGGTGGTGGTAAACTCCGTTTGTGGTTGTGCAGCAGGAAGTATGCGTCCGGGAGTTAAGCTGTCATTGGATAACGCTAAGAAGCCGGCAAAACTGTACACTGTGTTTGCAGGTGTAGATCGTGAAGCGGTTGAGCAGGCGAGAAAATACTTTTTGCCTTATCCTCCATCCTCTCCTTCTATAGCGTTGTTTAAAGACGGAAAGCTGGTTCATTTCATTGAGCGTCATCACATAGAGGGGCGCACGGCAGAAATGATCGGTGAACACCTTGCGGCAGCATACGATCAGTTTGCATAAAGGTAGTACCGAAAAAAGTAAAAAGAAAAGGAGCGTAAATACTACGCTCCTTTTGCTATTTTTTAGAGTCCGGGTTTTATCTTCCCTGTCCCATTTGTTGTAATTCTTCTGCTGACTTTTCAACATAACCTTCAGGAATTGTCATATCAAACACATCCTTTCCTTTGATCTTTTTGTTGTATTCTATCAAAGAGAAAGCCATAATCATAGGTCCTTGTTGCATACTGAATTCAACAGGGAAACCAGGAATACCTTTCTGGTTTGCCATGTTCAAACCTCTTTTGTCGCTGATTTCGATATCTTCTGTATACCACATTTCTAATTCCTGGCCTTCTTCTGTAGTAAGGATCGCTTTTTTACAATTTAACCCTGCAATCTCTTTGTTTTCATCGATCAATTCGATGTCCAGATCAAGTTCCTCTTCCGCTTCTTCTTCTCCTTCTGCTGCACTAAGCTCATCAAGAGTTGAACGCGTAGCTATTTTCCCCATCATACCTGACATAAGGGTCAAAGTCTCTTCCTTCTTAAGGTTCGTAATCATAGTAGTATTCATCATACTACCCATTTTCGTGTCTACTCTCGAAAAATCTTCCGTATAGAAAATTTCCATTGTTGCATCAGTAAAAAAGCTCTTCATCATTTCTACCTGAGGATCATCACCTTGAATGTCGATTGTATATTTCAGGTGTCCCTCTTGTGCATTTGCTGTGAAAACAAACAGAGCCGCAAATGCCAAACCAATTAATCTTTTCATAGTTATTTTAATTTTGACCACTAAAATACAAGAATCCGGCCAAACTTTATACAAAAGAAAGGGGGAAGAAACGGAAAAGATGATAGGAGGAATAATTTATTGTTGAATGGTGTGAAAATCCAATACATAATAAAAATCAGATAATCACGATTCTGAACCGCTCATACTTTTTTTTTAACAGACCTGTAACTTTCTTCTAACTTCGTATTCTACATAAAAAACAGATTTTCATGTTGTTTACGAAACGCTTTCTTTTATTTATTGCGTTATTGATCTCGTTTGTATCAGTTGGGCAGGATAAAATGAAAATTTCCGGTGTTATCAATGACACCTTGAATAATAAACCTCTATATAATGCTTCTGCGGTAATTATCAGGATCAGGGATTCTGTTTTATTAGATTTTACCCGGACCGATCTTCAGGGAAGGTTTGAATTTAATAATATGGATATTGATACGGTCGAGTTACTGATTACTCACCCTAAATTCCTGGATCAGTCTTTTTATATGTTCGGGAGTGAGGACAACCACGAATTTCATATTCCTAATATAATCCCGTTGGAGAAAACGAAAGAAATCAGGGAGGTTGTAATCTTTGCGAGCAAAGATCCTATTTACTACAGAGGTGATACGCTCGTATATGTAGCAGATTCATTTAATGTGAAGCCTAATGCAGTGGTAGAAGATTTATTGAAAAAACTACCGGGAGTAGAGGTAGATAAGGATGGAAAGATAAAGTCACAGGGAAAAAATGTCGAAAAAGTGCTTGTGGATGGCGATGAATTTTTTGGTTCAGACCCTCTTATTGCTACACGTAATCTTGGTGCCCGAGCCGTGGAGTCGGTGGAGGTATACGAGAAAGAAAGTGAGAATGCCGAGAGCGGAAGTACAGAGACAGTACAAATAATGAACCTGAAACTGAAAGACGAAGCAAAGAAAGGATATTTCGGGCGTATCGCAGCAGGTTCGGATTTCCAGAAATACTATGAGGGAGAAGTACTGGCAAGTGTATTTAATAAAGATCTGAAAGTTTCTGTTTTCGGTCAGGCAACGAACACTCCTAATTCAGGTTTCAGTTGGTCGGATATTAACCAGTATGGTCTGGATAATGAACGCCAGAACATCATAGATGAAGATGGAAACTGGACATTTATAGGAAGTACGCCCAGAGATGGTCTTCCTCAATCTCTGAAAGGAGGGTTTTATTTTTCAGATAAGATCGGAGAAAAAACAAAGTTGTCAGCTAATTATACCTACAATGACAACCAGGTTATCGCCAACACAAACAAAACAACTCAGTATTTCCTTGTGGATACAACGTATTCAACAGATGATACCGGGGCGGATAGAAATCGTTTACAACAGCATATTGCCAATATTGGATTTGAGCAAAAGTTTGACTCGTTGACTACTCTGGAAATTAAGCCCCGTTTTCAATTAAACAAGACAACACAACGCAGTGAAAGTACAACCGAGTTCTTTGATGCTGACAGAAATTCGTTCAGCGAGACAAATGTTCTGAACGAAACAGGTTCCGAAGAAATGTCTTTTTCCAATATTGCTAAACTGACAAGGTTGTTCAGGAAGCGATTCAGAAAACTGGAGGTGACGTATCAGTTTGACTACAAAAAAAACACATTGGAAGGAGTGCTGGAATCAAGTAGTGGTTTAACATTTATGGACTCAACTATTCAGTCGTTTAACCAAAAGAAAACAGGAAATCTTGAGGGTGCCGGTCATTTGGCTCGGGTTTCGTACCATGAACCTCTTTCTAAGTTTTGGCGACTGGAATTTGAATATCAGTTCAACCAGTTTAAAACCGATCAATCGCGTTCTTCGTTTAATCTGGTCGGAGAGGAGTATAATGAGTTGGATTCTTTGTTTTCGAATAGTTTTGAAAATGAACAGATGATTAATTTCGGAGGTGCATTTGTACGTTTTGAAAACCCGAAGCATTTGGTCCGTTTAGGTGCAAGAGTGCGGAATACGCAAATGGATAATTTCAATTTGTTTACGGGAGACAGCTTTAAACAAAATGTCAACAACCTATTACCCGGATTCCGGTATGCCTATAAAATAAAGCAAAACAGCCGACTGAATTTTAATTATAATACAGATGCCCAATTGCCGTCAATAAGCCAGCTGCAGCCGTTACAGGATAATACAAATCCAAACCGAATAGTAGTAGGTAATCCGGATTTGAAGCCGACTTATACACATACGATGAGGTTAAATTATCACCTGTTCAAGCCAATTACCGGGTTCTATACCTGGGCGGGGGCGTACTTTAGTTATATCAATAATGCTTTCTCCAGCTCTTTATTATATGATCAGTATGGTAGAACAGTGAGTCAGTCGATAAATGTCGACAATAATTACTTTGGTAATGTGTATGCAGGAACAGGTGTTCCTTTGTATAAGCAATTACTTAAGATGAATATAAATGCAAATGCGGGAATAAGTTCAATAAACAACAAAATTAACGGGTTGGATAACCGAACGATAAACAATTCAGTGGGAGGAGGCCTTGATCTTGTATTTGATAAAGATTCTTTGTTTTTTGAAATTGGAGGATCTATCAATTACAACGCCCCGAATAGCACATTAAATGCAGGAGCAAACCAACCGTATTTCACCCACAATTATAACTTCAACTTTGCCTGGGATATTTTCTGGAATATTACACTTGCAACTGAAGCTAGGTATGTGATTCAGAGCCAGCGGGCTGATGGGTTTAATCTGAACTATTTCATTTGGGATGTATCCGTGAAAAAGAATTTCCTGAAAGACGAAAACCTTGTGCTTGAACTACGGGCGAACGATTTACTGAATCAGAATATTACGGCATCAAGGAATATTCAAACGAACATCATTGTGGACAACCGTACTCAAATTATCAGCCGGTATTTCATGGTAAAACTTACATATAACTTTAAGAACAAAATAAAAGCTGTAGATAGTGATGAAGAATTTTAATAGATTAGGCTTTGTTCTTTTGTCGTGTTTTCTCCTTTCCGTAGGGTATTCGGAAGGGCAGATACGCGCTGGTAAAATTACTTTTGAGCGAAAGACAAACCTCCATAAAAAGTTCCCGGATCAGGAAATGAGAAGGTGGATTGGTGACGAGAAGTATAAGTACGATATGTTTTATTTATACTTTAATGATACGATGAGTGTCTTTCTTCCGGAAGAGATTAATATGACTGACCGAAGTAACTGGACAACGGTCAGGAATAAAGTGATTTCTTATCTTCAACGGGATCAGCGATACAGTCTTCTGAATGTATGGGGGGAGGAAGTTGTGGTAGCAGACACATTAAAACACAGAACGTATAAAGTAATTCCCAAGAAAAGAGAAATAGCGGGATACAATTGCCAAATGGTGCGTTTTGATCAGAATGATTCCATACGGATTTATCTTTGGTATACGGACGCAATTCTTCCGTCCGTTGGTCCCGAATCTTATCTTGGATTACCGGGGGCTATACTAGGCTTGGCAACAGAAGATGGCGGGGTGGTTTATTTTGCGACGAAGGTAGAAGAACTTGAGCCGGATTTTCAACAGGTTTTACCAAAATTCAAGACCAACAAGAGCCTTACGGAAATCGAAATGATAGAGGAGCTGTCCAAACGGTTTGCCGGTAGTCCCTGGGGGGATAAGGCAATTAAAGAACTGTTTATGTGGTAAATAACAGGTTGTCTGGAAAAGCGCAACCGACAGGTAATGAGACGAATTGTAATGCGCGCATCAGAAATTAATCATTCAAATACCGCAAAATTCAGGCGATTTGTAATTAACAAGAGAAGGGAAGCTAGAAATATTAACACTTTCCCCAAGCAATATTCGCATGAAAATTTTGTTTTTTGGTTGAGATATTATTTCTTTGCGCCTGAATTAATCCTTAAATAGAAAGAAATGTCTGATATCAAATCAAGAGTAGTATCTATTATCGTAGACAAGTTAGGTGTTGAAGAGTCTGAAGTAAACAATGAGGCGAGCTTCACAAATGACCTAGGTGCAGATTCTTTGGATACTGTAGAATTGATCATGGAATTCGAAAAAGAATTCAATATCGCTATTCCAGATGATCAAGCAGAGAAAATACAAACTGTTGGTGATGCGATTTCTTACATTGAAGAAAACGCGAAGTAATCAGCTTTTTAACTGATCAGGACTGATTTTAAATTTTGACTATGGAGTTAAAGCGAGTTGTTGTAACTGGTTTAGGTGCACTTACCCCGATTGGGAATAATCTTGAAGCATACTGGAATGGCTTAATACAAGGAGTCAGTGGTGCTGCACCCATACAACAGTTTGACGCTTCCAAGTTTAAAACTCAGTTTGCCTGTGAGGTGAAAGACTTCAATGTAGAGGACTACATTGATAGAAAAGAAGCAAGAAAATTAGATCAATTTGCACAATATGCCATGGTTTCCGTAGAGGAAGCCATGGCTGATGCAAATTTTAATCTTGAAAAAATCAATGTGGACCGAGCCGGAGTAATCTGGGGGTCTGGTATTGGTGGATTAAAGACGTTTCAGGACGAGTGCCAAAACTATTTCAGTGGTGATGGAACTCCTCGTTTTAATCCGTTCTTTATTCCGAAAATGATTGCTGATATTGCAGCAGGTCACATTTCCATTAAATATGGATTCAGAGGACCGAATTACTGTACAGTGTCAGCTTGTGCATCCTCTACGAATGCGTTGATTGATGCCTATAATCTGATTCGTCTTGGTAAGGCGGAAATTATGATCACAGGTGGATCTGAGGCAGGAGTAAACGATGTTGGTATTGGTGGGTTTAATGCCCTGAAAGCACTTTCGACGCGTAATGATGACCCAAAAACAGCTTCACGTCCTTTTGATAAGGATCGTGACGGATTTGTTTTGGGAGAGGGAGCCGGTGCAATTATTCTTGAAGAATATGAGCACGCAGTAGCCCGCGGAGCAAAAATTTATGCAGAAGTTGCCGGAGGAGGGATGTCCGCAGATGCGTACCACATGACAGCGCCACACCCGGAAGGGTTAGGTGCCATCAACGTGATGAAATCCACGTTGGAAGATGCCGGAATGAATCCGGATGAAATCGACTACATTAATGTTCACGGAACATCTACGCCTTTGGGAGATGTCGCTGAAACAAAAGCGATCAAAGCGGTTTTCGGAGAGCATGCATATCAACTTAACATCTCTTCTACTAAATCAATGACAGGACACTTGTTAGGTGCTGCGGGGGCTATAGAGGCAATTGCCTGTGTCATGTCCGTGAAGCACGATATTGTTCCGCCGACTATCAACCACTTTACGGATGATCCGGACATTGATAATGCTTTGAATTTCACATTTAACACCGCTCAAAAGCGAACCGTGAACGCGGCACTTTCGAATACATTCGGTTTCGGTGGACACAATACATCAGTTATTGTAAAGAAATTTAAGGCTTAGCAAACTTGTTTTGGAAAAAACTATTTGAGAAAAATCAAAAATCGGATAAGGATTTACAGCTAATTAAGTTTATCCTCATTCGTTTCGGATACCGTCCTAAAAATCTGGAACTTTTTAAGGAGGCGTTAACGCATAAATCCTATAGCAATCTTTCCAACGATCCAAGTAATGAACGTCTTGAGTATTTAGGTGATGCAATCCTTGATGCAGTAATAGCTAATTTCTTATTCCATAAATTCCCGAACGAAGATGAGGGATATCTTACAAAAGTAAAATCCAAACTGGTTAGTCGTAAAACTCTTGCAGAATTGGGAGAGGCAATGGAAATTGCAACTGTGTTGAAGTATAACAAAGGACGCTCAATTAATTTGTCTACATTGCAGGGAAATGCGCTGGAAGCATTAATCGGAGCTGTTTATCTGGACGCCGGATTTGAGAAAGCCAAGAGTATTATTGAGCAGTATATTTTTCGCAACTACATTGATTTGTCAAAAACGCTGGAAGAAGAGATTGATTTCAAAAGCAAGTTGTTCATCTGGGCGCAAAAAAACAAGTTGGAGCTTGAATTTGAAATTATTTCAGAATCTAACGAGGGATCACATTGGGTGTATACTTCTCAAGTAATTATCAATCGGCTGGCCTACGGAAGAGGGACGGGAACCTCCAAAAAAGCTGCTGAGCAGGAAGCAGCAAAAGAGACCCTTGTTTTGATGGGCGAAATCTAGTGTTTTATTCAAAGAATTTGGGTAATTTCGTTCGTAATGGCGAAGTATACGTTACAGATTGAAAGTGATTTTGAATATGAGCTCATTGGAGTATGTTCACATCATCAGGATTACCGGGTGATATGGGAGTTAAATCATCACCTGAACTGGGCATTTCGAAAATCAGAAGAGTACTATGCAAACTATACAAAAAAAGGTGTGTTTGTATCGGAGCATAGTACCTATACTTTCTGTGATGAAGAGAATGGCATAGATTATCTTTTTATTAAGAATAAGGCGCAGGGCAAATTTCTGTTGTCGGAATTATCGCAAATTGATTTCTTTATCTTCGTAAAAGATAATTTTGTGTTTGAAATGGAGGATTTATTAGCCCGGATACGTAAAGTTCCTGCTGTTGTAACAGCTTTTTCTTACGATCCAGAAGCGATAAAGTCCTGTGAACAATTAATGATATTTGAATAATGTGATTTCCGGTGTAGTACCGGAAAGACAAATAAAGAAAGTATGAAAAAAACGAAAATAGTGGCAACCATCGGTCCTGCATCTTCTTCCAGAGAAGTTCTGAAAGAAATGATAATAAAAGGAGTGAATGTGTGCCGGATTAACTTCTCTCACGGTTCATATGATGATCATGCGGGAGTGATAGAAACGATTCGCGGGTTAAACGCTGAAATGGGACTGAATGTAGCTGTGCTTGCAGATTTACAAGGGCCTAAAATCCGCGTAAGAGAAGTTGAAAATAACGCTGTGGAACTGGTTCAGGGTGAAGAGTTGATATTCACAACGGAAAAGTGTCTTGGTACAAAAGAAAAAGTTAGTATCTCGTATGAAAATCTACCAACTGATGTAAAACCGGGTGAGACAATTCTGATGGATGATGGGAAGCTGGTTGTTGAAGTTGTGAAATCAGATGGGAAGAAAAATGTAACTACAAAAGTTGTACACGGTGGTATTCTTTCCTCGAACAAAGGTGTGAACCTTCCGAATACGCGAATATCACTTCCTTCACTTACGGAGAAGGACCGTTTGGATCTGGATTTTGCATTAAGCCATAACGTGGATTGGATCGGGCTTTCTTTTGTTCGTTCTGCGCGAGATATAATTGAGCTGAAACACCTTATTTCAGTGGGAAGAAGTAATGCCAGAGTGATTGCGAAAATTGAAAAACCGGAAGCCCTTGAGGATATTGACGAAATTGTACGTACCAGTGATGGACTTATGGTAGCACGGGGTGATCTCGGCGTGGAAATTCCAATGCAAAAGGTGCCATTGATTCAGAAAATGCTGATCCGAAAGTGTCTGCAGCATGCTAAACCAATTATTGTAGCCACACAGATGATGGAAAGTATGATTACCAATATTTCACCTACCCGTGCGGAGGTGAATGATGTGGCAAATGCTGTTCTGGACGGTGCGGATGCAGTAATGCTTTCCGGAGAAACGTCTGTTGGTAAATTTCCGGTAAAGGTAATTGAAGCCATGTCACAGATTGTTACTGAGATGGAATCCTTTGAAGGAATTTATAATAAGGAAGAATTACCGGAAAAAAATCAGAACCGGTTTATTTCGGATTCGGTTTGTTTTAACGCCTGTCGTTTGGCGCAACGTGTAGAGGCGAAAGGTGTAATAACCATGACCTTTTCCGGCTATACGGCGTATAAAATTTCTTCACAGCGTCCCAAGGCGACTATTTTTGTATTCACAGGAAACCGCCAGATTCTGACGCAGCTTAACCTGGTTTGGGGAGTACGCGGATTCTATTATGATAAGATGGTAAGTACCGATCATACAATAGCAGACATTAAATATATCCTTAAAAAAGAAGGCTTGCTTGAAGAAGGAGACCTTGTTATCAATATCGCTTCTATGCCGATAGAAGAACAGGGGAATTCAAATATGTTGAAATTAAGTTATGTAGAGTAAATAAAAAAAGGCGGTTGAAAAACCGCCTTTTTTGTTCTACATCTATCCGTGATTATTTGTTCATAGAAAGATTCAATTTGAAATCTACTTTTGGAGAAACACGCTGATCCGGGTTTTCAGGATCAATTGCTAAACCAGGAAGGTTTAACGATGCAATGTCAAGTGTAAATTCTCCCGTTGCAGTAATTCCACTTTCTGTGATAGACACAGTAGCAGGAACATCAACATCCATTTCCATTCCAATTACAGAAAGTGTACCTGTCATTCCGTCTTTGTCAAGAGACTTTACAGTGAATGTGGACTTTCCGAATTCAGAAGTATTAAAGTAATCAGCAGAGTTCATGTGACCAATAAACTTCTGTCCCATTTCCTCACTCATCGGATTAGGCTCGTTCAATGTAGTCATGTCCATAGTAAATGAACCTTCTACAAATTTATCTCCCTCCATTACGATGGTTCCGGAAGCAACTTTTACAGTCCCGGTGTGAGAATGATCTACATCTTCTCCAATCAGGTAATGACCTGTCCATTCTAGCGATGTTGCATCTGAGTCTACTGTATACGTAGTTTTCTCAACAGCTTTCTCTTCTGTAGCTGATTCTTCATTTGCTACTTCTCCTGAGCAGGAAGTGGATGCCAAAGCGGCCAAGACGAACATGCTTAAAAATACTTTTTTCATAGCGATTTATTTTATTTCTGAATTAAGATACGCAAATATAGAGAAATTCCCTTAGTACTTACCATGGTATTTAATTTATTTTTCATTTTCAACGATGGTGTGTTATCAAAAAACGGATAAGAAATAAATAAGAGTCCTGCGAATTTCCTACTTTCGTACTAATGTCACAGGTAGGAAAAAAATACAGTAGACGCGGATTGCAAACGAGTTATGTTTCCACAGTAGTAGGAATCTCTCTTGTTCTGACGATGTTGGGTGTTGTACTGGCAATTGTACTGGGTCTGGCCGGTTTGAAAGAAAGTGTAAAGGAACAGATTCAGGTAGATTTGTTTTTTTCAGCTGAAAAAACACAGGATGACATAAAATTAATTGCCAGAGAAATGGAGAACTACCCCGAAGTGAAATCGGTAAAGTATGTTTCTTCCGAAAGAGCCTGGGAAGAGTTTGAAGAAATCACTCTACAAACAGGAGATTCATTAGCTGGAGCAGGGTTTGATCTTTCTGTTATTGACGGAGAAATTCCAATTCCTCCTAGTATTAGTTTTCATCCGAAAGCAGATTATGCAAATGAGGATTCCATGGAGGCTTTGCGTGTAAAATTGACCGAAGCCTTCCCGGCGATTACCGATTTTAATCTTAACAGAGAATCGCTGCAGGATGTAAATATTGGTTTTGACAGGATCGCTTATATAATATTAGTAATTGCCGGCTTACTACTTTTGATTGCTTTTGCCATGATAAATAATACCATACGTCTGGCATTATACTCGAAAAGATTTATCATAAAGACCATGCAGCTTGTTGGTGCTACCGCTGGGTTTATAAGACGTCCGTTTATCGTACAATCATTCTTTCAGGGAATTTTCGCCGCAATTATAGGTATGGGTCTGCTGATGGCAATTATTCAGCTGACTAATGAATTTCTGCTTAATATTTCAGATTTATTGGATATAGTAGTTCTACTGAAAGTATTCGGAGCGATTGTGGTGATGGGAATTCTGATCAGTGTTTTTTCAACGATTATTGCTCTTAACAAATATTTGCGAATGAAACTCGACGATTTGTACTAAATTAGTGCTTTCATTCAGGGTAAAAGAACAGAGATATGAGTAATAAACCAACAATAGAGTTTGCATTTACGAAACAAAACTACATCTGGCTGATTATTGGTCTGGCTGTTAATATTATAGGTTTTGTTTTGATGATTGGAGGAGCTTCGGAAGATTTCTCACAGTTTAATGAAGATGAACTGTTCAGTCCGCTTCGTATAACTCTTGCGCCGATATTAGTGGTTGCCGGGTATATCATTATACTGTATGCTATTATGAAATCCAGCCATAAGAAACAGTAACAATACATGTCACTTATAGAAGCTATAATTCTTGGTATAATCCAGGGATTAACCGAATTTCTTCCGGTAAGTAGTTCCGGACATCTTGAAATAGGAAAAGCCTTGTTTGGCTCTGAAGCGATGCCTTCAGAAAGTATGCAATTTACGGTTGTGGTGCACGGTGCAACGGCCCTGAGTACTATTGTCGTTTTCCGTAAAGATATACTCGAAATTATCCGGGGCTTATTTCAGTTCCGGCTGAATGAAGAATTTTTCTTTTCTGTAAAAATCCTTTTGTCGATGATTCCTGCTGCAGTAGTAGGGGTATTATTCAATGATGAGATTGAGCAGTTGTTTAACGGACAGATTCTTTTGGTGGGCGCGATGTTGGGAGTTACCGGGCTGTTGTTGTTTTTGGCAGACAGAGCAAGCGTGACGGACAAGCAGGTGTCGTTTGGTTCGTCCATCATAATTGGAATTGCTCAAGCAATAGCTATTTTGCCGGGGATATCGCGCTCCGGGGCGACAATTGCCACTTCTGTTTTGTTGGGGGTAGATAAGTCACGTGCTGCACGATTTTCTTTTTTAATGGTTGTTCCTTTAATCTTAGGCAAAATGGCTAAGGATGTCCTTGACGGAGCCTTTAGTGAAGGGGTTGGGGCTATGCTGCCACTGACAGCTGGTTTTATTGCCGCATTTATCGTTGGGGTAATAGCTTGTACCTGGATGATTTCATTGGTAAAGAAAAGCCAATTAAAGTATTTCAGTTACTATTGTTTTGCTGCCGGACTGATTAGCATTGTTCTTACATTAATATAGTTACCGCATAATTTTGAATTCATTGGAACGCACGTTTGATTTCCAGACAGGAGAGTTTTTGTTAGTTGATAAAGAGTTGCACTGGACCTCTTTTGATGTTGTAAATAAACTACGTTGGCATATCCGAAAAAAACTGGGAGTCAAGAAAATAAAAGTTGGTCATGCAGGGACATTGGATCCGCTCGCTTCCGGTTTGTTACTGATCTGTACAGGGAAGAACACGAAGCGAATTGAGGAACTAATGGCGGATAAAAAGGAGTATACAGGAACCATTCTTTTGGGGAAATCAACTCCTTCATTTGATCTGGAAACCCAGTATGATAACGAAGCACCTGTTGAACACATTACTAAAGAGCTTTTAGAAGAAGCGCGAAAAAGTTTTTTAGGTGAACAGTTACAAAAGCCACCGATTTTCTCTGCAAAAAAAATAGATGGAAAACGTGCGTACGATCTGGCAAGGGCTGGTAAAGAGGTTGAAGTAAAGAAGAGTCACATCGAAATTACCGAGTTTGAAATTGATAGTACGCGTTTCCCGGAAATTGATTTTCGGGTAGTATGCTCAAAAGGCACCTATATACGAAGCCTTGCGTCGGATTTTGGGAAAGCTGTTGATTCGTTGGGTACACTGATTGCATTGAGAAGGACAAAATCAGGAAATTTTGATGTAGAACAGGCGAAAACCGTTGAAGAATGGGTCACGCTGATTGATTCTGCGCCAAATACTTGAAATAGGTCATCTTTTTTTGTACCTTTGCAGACTTTTTACCCATTGCGGTTGTAGTAGTTTGAACAACATAAAAATTTTGGCGGCATGAAAATGAAATTGTCCGAATTCAAGTTTGATTTGCCAGAAGAGCTTATCGCTGAGTTTCCTTCTGATAATAGAGATGAATCACGCTTGATGGTCGTGCACCGCGACACAGGAAAGATAGAGCATCGTCTGTTTAAAGATATCATAGAATATTTTGATGATGGCGATGTGATGATAATGAATAACACGCGTGTTTTCCCTGCCAGAATGTACGGAAACAAGGAAAAAACGGGAGCGAAGATTGAGGTATTTCTGCTTCGTGAATTGAACCGCGAAAGTCTTTTGTGGGATGTGTTGGTAGATCCGGCAAGAAAGATCCGTATTGGAAACAAGCTGTATTTTGGAGAAGATGAATCATTGGTTGCTGAGGTAATTGATAATACAACATCCCGTGGTCGTACACTTCGCTTTTTATTTGACGGTCCTTACGAAGAATTTAAAAAGAAAATTACGGAGTTAGGAGAAACACCTCTTCCGAAATATATCAAGCGAGAGGTTGTTCCCGAAGATGAGGATCGCTATCAGACGATTTATGCAAAAGTTGAAGGGGCGGTTGCTGCTCCGACGGCCGGATTACATTTTTCACGTGAACTGCTGAAACGTTTGGAAATTAAAGGGATTGACTTTGCGGAAGTTACCCTTCATATAGGTTTGGGAACATTTCGTACGGTTGAAGTGGAAGATCTTACCAAACACAAGATGGATTCCGAGCAGGTTGTTATATCGCAACAGTGTGCTGATAAAGTAAATAGAGCAAAATTATCGAAGAGAAAAGTATGTGCCGTAGGTACTACTTCTATGCGTGCTATTGAGACATCAGTCTCCACAGAAGGATTATTGAAGCCTTTTGATGGTTGGACAAATAAATTTATTTTCCCCCCTTATGATTTTAGCATTGCAGATTGCTTGATTACTAACTTCCATACACCACTTTCTACATTGCTTATGATGATTTCTGCTTTTTGTGGACATGAGTTGATGATGGAAGCGTATCAGGAAGCAATTAAAGAAAAATATCGTTTCTATTCATACGGAGACGCAATGTTGATTCTGTAAAAGATTAGCGTATAAGATCAGGAGGCGGTTCGCAATTAGCGAGCCGCTTTTTTCGTATATTCACATTGAAAATCAATTACTATGCATAATTCAGTTATCATCACTGCTGCAGGTATCGGAAAACGAATGGGAGGGACTGTTCCCAAGCAGTTTTTGCCGGTTGCAGGAAAGCCGGTCTTGATGCACACGATGGAAGCATTCTATGCATTTGATTCCGGACTGGAATTTATATTGACACTTCCGCAGGAGTGGCAGGAGTACTGGCAAAAATTATGCGGAGAATATAATTTTACATTGCTTCATAGAGTTATCACAGGAGGAGAAGAGAGATTTCATTCGGTGAAGAATGCAGTTAATCATGCAACGGGAGAGTTGATAGCTATACATGACGGCGTGCGACCGATGGTAAGTGATGAAACCATTAAACGAGTGTTTGAAAGTGCACAAATTCATCATGCGGCAGTTCCTGTAGTTCCGGTTAGTCAGTCTATCCGGAAGGTTACTGAACAAGGTAGTATGAGTTTGGACAGAAGCGAATATTATATCGTTCAGACTCCTCAAGTATTTACGCGTAAAATCCTTATCGAATCATACAATCAACCGTATGACCCGACTTTTACAGATGATGCTTCAGTCGTTGAAAACAGAGGGTATTCTATTCATACGGTAGAGGGAAATGATGAGAATAGTAAGATTACTACCCAGAAAGATCTGAAACTGGCAGAGCATTATTTTTCATCTCAGGAAGAGGTCTGAAAACCTACTGGATTTCTATAGTAGAGATTTGTTTTTTCGGAGCGACGAAATTCGCTGATTTTCTTTTTCGTCAATGCTTTTAATTACCGTTAGAATGTGCTAATTTTGCGTTCTTTAAAAGCAGGCAGTATCATTATGGCAGACTCAAAGAAAATCAAAAGTGCTTTAATTTCAGTTTTTGACAAAGCTGGATTGGAACCAATCATCCGGGAATTAGCTAAAAATCAGGTTACAATATACTCAACAGGAGGAACTCAGGCGTTTATAGAAGACCTGGGGGTGAATGTAGTTCCTGTTGAAGATCTTACTTCGTATCCTTCTATTCTGGGGGGGAGAGTAAAAACATTGCACCCAAAGGTGTTTGGAGGAATTTTGAATCGCCGTGATTTGGCTGAGGATCAGCAACAAATTGCTGAGTACGAAATCCCGGAAATTGACCTGGTGATCGTTGACTTGTATCCTTTTGAGAAAACAGTTGCTTCCGGAGCAGATCATGCGGCAATTATTGAAAAAATTGACATAGGAGGAATTTCTCTTATTCGAGCTGCTGCCAAGAACTACAAGGATGTGGTAATTATCCCTTCTGTTGATCAGTATAGTGAGTTTGTTGAAATCCTTGAAAAGCAGGACGGAGAAACAACATTGGAACAACGAAAATCTTTTGCAAGAGACGCATTTAACGTTTCCTCTCATTACGACACACATATTTTCCGATATTTTAATCAGGGAGAAAAGGAGCTGTTTAAACAAAGTATTCAGGATTCTCAGGTGTTGCGCTATGGAGAGAATCCACACCAAAAGGGAATTTTCCATGGGGATATGGATGCCATCTTTGACAAACTTCACGGTAAAGAATTGTCATACAATAACCTGTTAGATGTTGATGCGGCGGTAAACCTGATGGAAGAGTTTCAAAATGACGGACCAACATTTGCCATTTTGAAACACAACAATGCTTGTGGATTAGCAACTCGCTCTTCGATAAGAGAAGCGTATAAGGATGCGCTTGCAGGAGATCCTGTTTCTGCTTTTGGTGGAATCCTGATTGCGAACACTAAAATTGATGCGGAAACAGCAGGAGATATCAACGAGTTATTTTGCGAGGTTGTTATTGCTCCGGACTTTGAAGAAGCCGCTCTGGAGGTTTTAAAAAGTAAAAAGAACAGAATCATCTTGCGTCAGAAACCGGTTGAGTTACCGGCTCGTCAATTCAGAACCATTCTGAATGGAGTGTTGGAGCAGGATAAAGATTTTATTTCAGATAAGAAAGAAGATTTCGAATCGAAAACAACAAGTGTACCAACTGCTTCCCAGATGGAAGATTTGGAATTTGCCAACAAACTAGTGAAGCACACCAAGTCAAACACTATCGTTTTAGCAAAAAACAAGCAGTTGCTTGCCAGTGGGACAGGACAGACATCGCGTGTTGATGCGTTGGTACAGGCCATTCACAAAGCGAAGTCATTTAAATTTGATTTACAGGATGCTGTAATGGCTTCAGATGCTTTCTTCCCCTTCCCGGATTGTGTGGAAATTGCAGGGAACGAAGGAATCAATGCTGTTGTTCAGCCAGGTGGGTCTATCAAGGATGAATTGTCGATTAATTATTGCAACGAAAACGGGATTGCTATGGTCTTTACCGGAAATCGTCATTTCAAGCACTAAAAAAGCCAGTTCATCGAAAATATTAAGAAAAAGGGCGTGTTTGTGAAATTAATTGATTAAAATTGATAATGTTGAACTACAAGCTATTATTATAACCGCAAATGGGATTATTTGATTTTTTAGTACAGGAAATTGCAGTTGACTTGGGTACAGCGAACACGTTGATTATCATGAATGATAAAGTGGTCGTTGACGAGCCTTCAATTGTTGCCAAAGACATTCAGACCGGTAAAATTGTTGCGATAGGAAAGAAGGCACAACAGATGCATGGTAAGACGCATAAATTAATTGAAACGATACGCCCCCTGAAGGATGGAGTAATAGCAGATTTCCAGAGTGCTGAACAGATGATACGCGGTATGATAAAGATGATAAAGCCGGGTGCCCGTATGTTCAATCCTACATTGCGGATGGTAATCTGTATCCCATCAGGGATCACAGAGGTGGAAAAACGTGCTGTACGGGACTCATCAGAACATGCAGGAGCAAAAGAAGTATACCTTATCCATGAACCGATGGCAGCAGCTATCGGGATCGGTATTGATGTTGAAGAGCCCATGGGTAACATGATTATTGACATCGGAGGGGGAACTTCAGAGATCGCGGTGATTGCACTTGGTGGAATTGTGTGTGACAAATCGATTCGGGTTGCGGGTGATGACTTTACCAGCGATATCGAAGATTATATGAGAAGACAGCATAATATTCTGGTTGGAGAGCGAACTGCCGAGCAAATTAAAATCGAGGTTGGAGCGGCTCTTCCCGAGTTGGATAACCCTCCCGGAGATTATGCAGTTAGAGGACGTGATTTAATGACGGGTATTCCCAAGGAAATTGTTGTGTCGTACACAGAGATTGCTCATGCGCTCGACAAATCAATTTCAAAAATTGAAGAAGCAATTTTAAGTGCTTTGGAGATGACGCCACCGGAGTTGTCAGCGGATATATACAAAACAGGGATTTATCTTGCCGGAGGGGGGTCTATGCTACGTGGACTGGATAAGCGTATTTCAATGAAGACGAAACTCCCGGTGCACATTGCGGAAGATCCGTTAAGAGCTGTGGCGAGAGGAACCAGCATTGCTCTGAAGAACATCGATAAATTCCAGTTCCTTATCAGAGATTAACACTATGTAATTACCGCCAGAAGGCGGTTTTTTTTCGTATTTTGCTATGCGTAATTTGATAGCCTTTTTAAAGAAGTTCCAAATTTTCTTGGTGTTCGCAGTGTTACAATCCATTGCGTTGGCTATCCATTTCTCATATCAGAGTTATCCCAGAGCGCGTTTTATGAGTACGGCAGGCGACGTTTCCGGAAAAATAATGGAAATCCGCCATTCGGTGACCAAACACTTCAATCTGGATAAGGCAAACCTCAAACTTCAGGAAGAAAATATTGAATTAAGAAGGCAATTACCGGTAAGTTTTATTCCGCTTCAGTCGGGAATGGTGAAGATCAACGATACATTATATCGTCAGCAATTTGAATACCTTCCGGCTACTGTATTGAATTCCACGTATGATAAAAGAAACAATTTTCTTACGATAAATACAGGTGCATTTCAGGGAGTGGAAGAGGGTATGGGAGTGTTTAACGGAGAAGGAGCTGTTGGATATATCTTTAAAACGTCAGAACACTTTTCACTGGTTAAAACAATCCTTAGTGATAACGTTAATCTTGATGTCTTTTTATCAAGCGGTGCCTTCGGGCTATTAAAATGGGACGGAAAATCATCTTCGGAAGTCTATATTACAGGAATTGCTAATGATATTGAAGTCCGTGTGGGAGACGTTGTAAAAACCAGAGGAACAGGAGGAATATTTCCAAGAGGTATTGTTGTCGGGCATGTCTCGGAAATTAACACCGTGGAAGGAGATCCCCTGTGGGAAATTCACGTAAAACTTGCAGTCGATTTCAGAAGCATCAGTGATGCCTATGTCATCAAGAATTTACTAAAAGAAGAATTTGATAATCTCCAAATATCAAGGGAATAGATGAAGAATAATTTTGTCTTCCATAGTGTTTTATTTCTCACCCTGATTCTCAGTCAGATTCTGGTTTTTAATCAGTTGGAGATTGGTTTAGGGGTTCACATTATGATCTATCCCATGTTTGTGTTGGCATTGCCTTTTGATATGCGTCCTGCAACCTTAATGATTCTGGGGTTTTTGACCGGAATTACAATCGACTGGTATACGAATAGCTTTGGACTGCACGCTTCTTCTGCCGTATTTTTAGCCTATCTCCGACCAAAATTGTTCAGCTTTCTTGAACCCAGAGAAGGGTATGATACTCTCAAAAGACCTCTCTTGAGAGATATGGGAAGAAACTGGTTTTTTACAATTTATGCTGTTGGACTACTGCTTCACCACTTGTGGTTTTTTACTTTTGAGATCTTTAAGTTCTCCGAAATATTTTTTATCTTACAAAAGGCACTGTTAAGTACTTTCGCTTCGTTATTGATGATTACAATGATCCAGATAATCTTTTTCAATAAGCAAAAGGAATTATGAATTTTGAAGGAAGAAAATATATTATTCTGGCTCTTTTTCTGGGAGTCGGGATTATTTATTCTTTCAAACTGTTCTATATGCAGGTGGTTGATGATACCTGGAAGCATAACGCAGAACAGATTTCAGAAAAACGTAGAGAAGTTACACCTCCTCGCGGAGTGGTATACGACAGAAATGGTAAAAAGATCATTGCCAACCGACCGTATTACAATCTGAACTTTATTGAAAAGAACATTACTCACCTCGATACAAATGCTTTGGCAAAACTACTGGAAGTTGAGGATACCTTTATCCGTTGGCGTTTTCAGGAAATAGTCAAACAGGAGGGAACGTACAAGGGAAAATCAAACTATCGCAGAAACAGGGTTTACGCATTTGTCAGGGATCTCACTAAAGAAGAAATTGCCCGAATAGCTCCTGAGTTGTATAAATTCCCGGGGTTCTTCGAGAGCCCGACATCCATGAGAGCTTATCCGTTTGCGAATGGAGCCAACATAGTCGGTTATCTGGCTGAAGTCAACGAGAACGAAATAGAGAAGGATGATTTTTACAGAAGAGGAGATCAGATTGGTAAAGCAGGTATCGAGAGGTATTACGAAAAAGAACTGAGGGGAAAAAAGGGGGTAAAATATCTTTTGCAAGATGCTCAGAATAATGCAACCCAATCGTATGAAGGTGGAAGGCTGGATACGATGGCTGTGCAGGGAGACAATCTTATTTTGGGTGTCGATATCGACCTGCAGGCATACGGCGAAAAGTTAATGACCAACAAACTGGGTTGTATTGTGGCTATTGAACCCGAAACCGGGGAAATTCTGGCATTGGTTTCTTCTCCTTCTTATGATCCGAATTTATTGGTAGGAAAGCGAAATATCGCGGCAAACTATCCAAAATTAATCACGGATGAACTAAAACCGTTGTATCCAAGACCTTTGCAGGCAGAGTACCCTCCCGGTTCGATTTTTAAACTGACGCAGGCACTGATCGGAATGCAGGAAGGCGTAATAACAGAAAATTCGTCTTTCCCCTGTACGAAAAGTCTGGTGGGGTGTCACAACCATCCGACGGCACAGAACGTAGAACAGGCGGTTCAGTTTTCCTGTAATCCCTATTTTTATTATGCTACCAAGCGAATCATAGAGCAGGGAAAATCGAAGAGCATTTTTAAAGATGCTGAGATCGGACTAAAAGTATGGGAGGAATATCTGCACAGTTTCGGGTTAGGTCAGAAGTTGGAAACAGATATTCCCGGAGTTCGAGCAGGATTGATTCCTGGAGTTGATTTCTATAACAAATGGTACGGAGAACACAGGTGGGCTTTTTCTACCATACGCAGTAATTCAATCGGTCAGGGAGAGGTGAAACTCACACCTTTGCAGATGGCAAATCTTGCAGTCATTATGGCCAACCGGGGATGGTATTATACACCTCACTTTGTTCGCTCCATTGGTGAGGGAGGTCCGTTGGAAGCTTTTAGAAAGAAGCACTATACGATGGTGGATTCGGTACATTATGCTCCTGTAGTAGAAGGAATGCGCAAAGTAGTGGAAGAAGCCGGAGGTACGGCGAGGCGAGCCCGAATTGAAGGAGTCACTGTTTGTGGAAAAACAGGAACAGCACAAAATCCACATGGAGAAGATCACTCGGTTTTCATTGCCTTTGCCCCGATGAATAACCCGAAAATTGCCATAGCTGTATTTACGGAAAATGCAGGTTTCGGGGGGACATGGTCAGCTCCGATCGCGAGCTTGATGATCGAAAAGTATCTGAAGGGAGCCATAACGGATGAGGCAAAAGAGAAACGAATTTTGGAAGCAGACTTATTACCAAAAAAGAAACAATGACCAGAAATTATTCATTGACTAAGGAAATGGATTGGACCTTGTTCGGATTATATCTGATCATGGTTGTTCTGGGAATCGGAAATATATATTCCGCCTCGTATAATGAAGACGCTCCTTTTTTACTGGATATTACTCAGAATTATGGTAAACAAACCATGTTTTTTGGTATTTCTCTCTTTTTGGGTTTCATTATTTTTCTGTTGGACTCAAACTTTATCCGTAAATCAACCGGGATCATATATGGGGTTGTACTTGCCATGTTGATTATGGTACTGTTTACCACGCCTATTAACGGAGCCAGAAGTTGGTTCGGAGTAGGAGGGTTTGGTATTCAACCATCCGAATTTGCTAAAATCAGTACAGCGTTGGCTCTGAGTGCCTACGTCAGTAAAGTAAATATCAAATTACAGGATAAGAAGTCTGTTCTGATTGCGAATCTGATTATGTTACTGCCCATGGTGTTTATTGCCATGCAACCCGATGCAGGGACATTAGTTGTTTTTACCTCATTTTTGTTCGTTCTTTACCGCGAAGGGATTACCTATGATCCGTTGATTGTTTTCATTATTAACCAGTTCCCGGGAGTTCGAATCAAAAAAACGATTATCGGGAGTAACTTCATCCCGATTTTATTCGTTGTGATTTTCCTTTCCGTCACCACACTCCTGATTAATGAGAATGAGGTGATGATTCCGTTTACTTACATTCCTTTGAAAGGGGTATATATTATACTATTCATATTTGCTGTTCTGACGGTGCTGTTTGTATTATTTGTACAGCGTTTTATAGCGAAAAGAGAGCGGTCAAAATTATTGGCTCTTGGTATTGTGAGTGCAGTACTTCTTAGTGCGTTGGTGTTTTTTGTAGACTTTGCGTTTGATAAATTGAAAGAACACCAGAAAGACCGGATTGAGCTGGTGTTAGGACTGAAAGAAGATCCACACGGAAAAGACTATAACCGTTTCCGGGCGATGTCGGCAGTTGGATCGGGAGGCTTTTCGGGAAAAGGGTATAAAGAAGCAACGCTGGCATCTCCCCGTTCTAATCACGTACCCGAACAGGAAACCGATTTTATATTTTGTACATTATCCGAAGAATGGGGCTTTTTGGGGAGTATCACAATTGTGGCTATTTTTATGACATTCCTTGTTAAAACGATCCTGATAGCAGAAAGGCAGCGATCGGTATATAACCGGATTTATGCCTATAGTGTTGCTATGATCTTTTTCTTCCACTTTTCGATTAATATCGGGATGAATATAGGGCTGGTTCCTGTGATAGGAATCCCACTGCCTTTCTTCAGTTATGGAGGATCATCATTACTCTCCTTTTCAATAATGGTCTTCATACTTCTTAAACTGGATAGTGAACGCAAAGAAATTCTCAGATAGATATGAAAGCTGTTTTTTCTTCTTTTCTGAAACTATTCGCCCTTCTTTTGGTGGGTATAATACTGTCCTCTGTTGCACAAGCTTATCTTGTCGGTGGTAGTTTGGAAGTGGATATGTTGTCAGGACATACCGCCGGATATTTCTATTCTCTTTCGCTGTTTCAGATATTTGCTTTTCTGCTCCCTGCTGTTGTTTGGTTGAAGTATATTGAACCATTCGAATTTATTCCGGAGACGAAAGGGAGAGTGCTTTCCTATATGTATGCCATTCTCTTTTTTGTTATCACGTATTTTCTGGCTAATGCCCTCAACGAGTGGATAACACAGTGGAGTAAAGTGTACTTACCAGACTTATATCGTTCTACTCTGGGAGATACAGAGATGATAACGGATTTAATAAAAAATCCCCCTTCAATTTGGTATCCGTTGATTGTAGTTGGAATTATACCTGCAATTGCAGAGGAATTGTTTTTCCGGAAAGCTGTATTCGGGTTTTTAAAGCAAAAATCAGGATCGTTTGTTCATGCTGCTCTGCTGAGTTCGTTATTGTTCGCAGGGGTGCATTTTCAATTATTACAGCTTCTCCCTATTTTTCTTTTGGGGTTTGCTTTGGCGTTTGCCTATAATGCTACAGGGTCTATTATAGTGCCTATGGTTTTACATGCTATAAATAACAGCATTCAGGTACTGATTCTGTATTACGCGTAATAAGAAGGGATACATCAGGCAAAGTGAATATAGCGCATTACCTTAAAGCATAAATCGGTAAAGAGAATTTTTGCATTGGCATTTCTTTCAAGATGATAGTGCGCGTCACTGAACTCTTTCATAAACTCCTGAATATTATTTCCGGTAATGAAACGGGAGAAGTTTTTGAGGAAATCGGCTTCTTCTTCACTAACCCGTGTCATTTGGTCTCCGACATAATTGTTCAGAATACTTTGCCGAAACATGTGCAGTGCATAACGAAGAAAATTCTTCTGATCTTCTTTTGTGACGGAGGCCATTTTTTCTGCCCACTGGATCATAGCAATGACATCCTTTTTATAGCAGACCCGCATACATTGCACAAACAACTCCCGATTGATATCTTTTTGCTGGTGCTCTCCGGAAAGTTCAAGTGCTTCTACCCAATCTCCGTTAGCCAAAGCCGCCTGACTGGCAGCAGCCTGTTCATTCAGGTTAAACCGAGTCTTAAGTTCGTTTTTTATGATATCATCCGGAATTCGGGTCAGCTTTACGAGCTGTGTCCGGGAAAGTATCGTGGGAAGAATAGAATCTGCATTTTCAACCAACAGGATGAAAAGTGTTTTTTCAGGGGGTTCTTCCAGTATTTTTAACAACTTATTGGAACAGGTTGTGTTCATTTCCTCAGCCATCCAGATCATCATGATCTTATAACCGCCCTCAAATGATTTCAGGCTTAGTTTCTTGATGATCTCCTGACTTTCATCTGTTCCGATCACGGGTTTTCTTCCTTTTTCATCAATGGTTAATGTCCATTGATTCAGGTTGAAGTAAGGGTTTTCCTTGATTTTTTGACGCCAGCTTCCCAGAAAAAGATCTGATTTACTGCCGAGTGTAAGAACGGTAGGAAAAGAAAAGTGAAGATCAGGATGTTGAAGCTGACTTACCTTCTGACAAGAGGGACAAGTACCACAACTATCCGTTTCTGTGCGGTTAGAACAGAGAATATATTGTGCAAAAGCCAGTGCTATAGGGAGACCTCCGAACCCGGGGTTTCCGAGCAAAAGTTGAGCGTGACTAATCCGGTTACGGCTCACTTCTTCAACGAGGTGCTTTTTGACCCCTTCCTGACCTATGACATCTTTAAATTGCACGAGGTAAATTTAGTTATTATTAAGTAAAAGGATTTGATTTAAACTAAAAAACCCCGGAGAAAACCCGGGGTTTCTGAAAGTCACTTATCAGAAATTATTTCTTGTATTTCTTCTTCAGTTTCTTGATTTTCTCATCCACTTTAGCTTGTTTTTCGTCTAGTTTTGTGTGAGAAGCATTGATCTTTTCCTGCTCTGCTTTAGCTTTTTCGGCATCAATCTTACCTTTTGCTATTTTCTTATCAAGCTTTTCCTGATCTTTTTTCAAGCCATCGCGATTACTCTTAATTTTGTCTTGCTCGTTTTTCAGCTTTTCGGCACTTTTTTGATAGGCTTCTTCAGCTTTTAATTGCTTTTCAGCTTCTTTTGCTGCTTTTTCAGCTTCTTTCGCGGCTTTCTCAGCTTCTTTTTTCGCTTTTTCGTCCTCTTTGGCTTTTTTCTCAGCTTCTTTCTTTGCCTGTTCAGCCTCTTTTTTCTGCTCTTCTGCTTCTTTTTGCTTTGCTTCAGCTTCCTTTTTCGCTTTATCTGCTTGCTCTTTTGCTTCCTTTTCAGCTTTCTTAGCATCTTTTTCAGCCTGAGCTTTTGCTTTGGCAGCAGCCTCTTCAGCTTTAGCGGCAGCTTGTTCTTCTTCCAGTTTCTTTAGCTGTTCTTCACGTTGCTTCTGAGCTTGTTCGCGTGCAGCAGCATCCTGTTGAGCTTGCTGAGATGCGTCTTCCAGTGTTTTTCCTGATTCAGCTGCGATTCGGGCTGCTTCCGCTTTTTTCTCTTCGGCAGCTTTAGCAGCTTCAGCAGCACGTTTTTCGGCTTCTAAACGCTCCGTTTCAGCTTGCTTGGCACGTTCTTGTGCCGATTCAGCCTGTGCCGTTGTTTTTTCTAGATCCGACTGGGTTTTTTCTGTCTTTTCTTCGATTTTAGTAACTTTTTCAGCTCCTTTTGCTTCGATCCCCGAAACATTAGAAGTTACTTCGGTAGTGATTGTTCCGCTTCCTTTTACAAGGGCAATATCATACTGACGTCCGTTTTTCAGATAAACTCCGGAGAGGATATGAGTTTGGTAACCGTCCATCTTCACCTCAATATTCACCGGAGAATTATGATAATCCGCAATGGAAAGACCAGCAATTCCTTTACTGTCAGAAGTTGCCTGACTCACAGATTGCCCTTTCTCAATGATTGAAACCGTAGCTCCTTCCATAGGAGAAGTACCGAAAAGTACTTTCACACTTACTTTAATAGCACCGTGTTTAAGTTCACTGATTTCAATTTTTGTACCCTGAGAAGCGTTTGATAAAAAAGGAGTCCCGACTAACAGTAAAGTAGCGACAAGTATAGATTTCATTTTCATAGTTACGATTTTTTGTCTAAAATAACATAATTTTCAAATCAGAGCAATCTGACACTGCGTTAAATTGTTGTAAAATCGGGATGTCTTACGAAAATAGACTAATGAATCGAGGAGTAATTGCCAGTACGGAAAAATGATTTTTGACCCTTAGTTTTCCAGCATTACCCAGTTGAACCCGGATAGCATAATCGCGGATGAGTTGTTCCAGACAGTCGCTCCATTCTTTGGGGGTGGAAGCAAGGAACCCTGTAACGCCATGTTGGATAATTGTCGTATTAACTCCTACAGGAGAGGCAACAGCGGCAATTCCTAACGCCATATATTGAAGAGCTTTGAAACCACATTTCCCTTCTGCCCAGATATCGGGTTGAAGAGGCATGACACCGATTTGGAACTCAGCAAGATCCTTTATTTCGGATGTTTTATTCCATTTGACGAATTCCAGACTCTTTAAATTGTAGTGTGGTGGTTGGTTGGAGATGATCCGAAACCGAAAATCATATTTTTTCTCAAGATCCTGCAGAACGGGAATCAATTCATCCAGATAACGCATGGTCGTATGTGTACCGGTCCATCCGATAATTAATGGCTGATGATCGTGGTTTGCAGATTGATTATGATGTCCTTCGGTATCAATCGTAGTGGGAATAATTTCGACGTGTTTTGTATATCTGGAAGCAAAATCTGCCAAATACTGATTGCCTGCAGACACTTTATACGACCACTTAATGATGTATTTTACTTTCCAGTAGGCCTTCAATCGGTGAAAAAGTGCATTAGTATCACTGTAGTTCGGTAACCAGATGGCATCATCAAAATCGTAAATAATCCGCTTTCGTAAGAGTTTGGCAATTATCCATTCAAATACAGGAGGACCCAGGTGTGCAGCTTCCCGATGAATAAATACAAAGTCAGCTTTTTTCAACTGGAATAACAAGAGCCATCTTCTGCAAAAGGCCCGGATCATACCCGAAGTTTTATGGATTACTTTTCCTTTGGCGTACAGATTTTTCCATGCTTTTTCATCTAAGAAGGGATGGTAGTGTACATCGAAACCGTTTTGTTCCAGTGAAGAGAGATACTGCTCAAACCGAAATCGTTGCGAGGGAGCTTCCGATTTGGGATAAGGAGCAAGTATGTACACCGTTTGGTTCATGAATTTGCTATTCAGTGGACGAAGGTACAACAAGTTGCGAATTTCTCGTAGAAAAAGCGTAACAAATCCTGTGTTCGTGCGTATCATAGAGGCACAACTGAAATTCGAAAGAGATTTCGTAAAATTTGTATATTTGTAATATGATACCATCTCAATACGTCAGCGAATTGTTACTCAGACATAACTGTTTGATTATACCGGGTTTCGGTGGTTTTGTTGCACGTTATGCTCCCGCAAAAATTGACTGGAATCGTGGCGTGATAGCTCCTCCGTCCAAAGAGTTACTTTTTAATAGTCACCTGATTCAGAGTGACGGATTGTTTGCGAATTATCTGGCAAACGCCCGTAACATCTCATTTGAAGAGGCTGAACAACTATTGAAAGAACTGGCTTCGGACTGGAAAGGTCAGTTGAGTGAAGGGAAGCGTATTGAGATCGAAAAGGTAGGTATTCTGTACAAGGAAACTTCCGGTGTAATTGCGTTTGAACAAGACCGCTTTTTCAATCTGTTGTTAAGTTCTTTCGGGCTAAAAGAGGTGACGTTTATTTCGGAGAAAGAAGAGAAAGTTGCAGAACAACCTATTTTGACAAAGGTTGAACCGCAGGAAGCGGTTGAATCCCCTGAAAAAGTTGTAGCGGAAGAGGCGAAAGAGCTAAAGGTTATACCGATCGGAATCTCTGTCCGGAAAGGGAATCCTGTAGAGGAAGCACCGTCGGAAGGTGAAAAAATTATTCCGATTCGTGAACAGAAGACAAAGAGTGGTTTCGGATGGAAATATCTTGCAGCCGCTGCAATGGTTCCTTTTGGATTTTTCGCGTATTGGATTCCAATGAAAACAGATGTTCTCGAAAGTGGGAAAATAGCTTTGGCTGATTTTAATCCGTTCAGAACTGTTCCCGAATCTGTCTATTCTGCTGAAAAATTATCGGATGCTGTTGTAGCAGAAGAGTTACACTACGACTGGGAGGAATTAACAAAAGATTTACCCCGGGAAATAGAAGTATTCAATTACCGTTTCAATGAGAATCTGTATATACCTGTTCGGCTGATTGCAGACGAGAAAACAGCCTCAACTGAACAAACAGAAACCGTTGTTGTGTCTCCTCAATATTCAGGGAATTATCACCTGATTGCAGGTTGTTTCAGTTCTCTGGAGAATGCAGAAAATCTTGTGACGGACCTTAAGAACAAAGGATATGCTGCACGCATTCTGGATGTAAACAAAGGATTACACAGGGTTACCATAGCTTCTTTTGAGAATCAGTCAGCAGCAGCAACTGAAATGAATACATTTTCTTCTCAGGGAATTTCAACCTGGGTTTTGAAGAAGTAATCCGTCTTTTCTGAAAACAACATTTATTTTCCAGTTCCGATCGGATACTACCCGAAAAAGTGTCATCATTTTTTGTAGGGCTTGTTCGGATAAATAAGGGTCAAAGAAGGTTATTTCTCTTTTTTCATTATCTATGGAGCTTTCTAACCCAAATAAAGTTCGTGAAACAGAACCAAGGTTCGTTGCTGCCGTTTCCAGCATTCTCAGATAAACTTTCAATAATTCTACACCACGATTGTCAGAAGGAGTGAAATCAGTGTGACGTATAGAATGGAAAACATGTATTCCTTTTCGGGCACGGGTAAAGAGGACATTTAGCCGCTTTTCGCCCCCGCTTTGATTGAGGGGACCAAACCGAAGCGCAAACTTTCCGTCAGCATCATATCCATAACCGATACTAACGACCAGTAGGTCACATTCATCCCCCTGAATATTTTCCAGAGTAGACAGAAAGATACTTCCTTCATCTACTTTTTGGTTGAGTACAGGAGAAGCGTATTGGATGATTTCGTGTCGGATAAGATCCAGCTGTGCTTCCGAAAAAGCAACAATTCCCAGTTGGTCGTTGGGTGCAAAATCAGGAAGTAGCTCATTGAGCCATGCGACAAGTTCTTTCGCTTCCTGAACATTACTCCTGTTTTCGAAAAGAGCATCTTTTACAAAATGTCCATGTATCCCTGAATACGAAGGAAGTTGACTTCCCGGAAGGATTTTCAATTTGCCTCCGTAAAAATAGTGGTTACTGAAAGAGATCAGGTTTTCATGCAGACTTCTGTAGTGTCCGAGGAGCATATGCGCGTTAAAATGAAACAGCCCTCTGTTCAGAATATCTTCCCGTTCACGCGTGCCACTTGTAAAGTAGGTGGAAGGAGGCATTTGCATCGGGTCACCAACAAGGCATACCTTGGCAGATCGGTAAAGTGCCGGAATTGCATGTTCTGTGGGAATCTGACTGGCCTCATCCATTACCAGAAAATCGAAAATTTCTTTCCTGTTGGGGATAATTTTAGACAGGCTTAATGGATTGATCAACAAAATGGGTTTCAACAAATGAATCCAGTGTCGGGCCGGAGAGTCGAGAAGTTTACGTATCCCTGTATGTTGACGGGTTTTATTAAATTCTTTAACCAGAATAGATCGTCCCTTGCGTAGTTCGGCTTTCAACTGTTTTTGTTCCTGACTGAGCTGGGCGGCGGGTGTGGAAAGCAGCAAGTGGTAGTCCGAAAATTTTTGTGAAATGCGGTAACTGAATTCTTGAACGGAGAGCTGACAAAAGGTGTCTTCTTCCCGGATTAATTGTTTCAGATCTTCCTGAAATTCTTCTCCTGAGTAATGATACAGCTCGGGATGGAATTTTGCAAAGTTCTCTACCTGTCCGAGTGTTACTAATTCGTGTAAAACTGAAAAATCATGCACGCCCGGTAACTCATAAAAAAAGACTTCATCTGTTTTCAGCAGGTTTTCTATGGATTTGCGGTGAGCGGATAAAAAATCAACTTCTTCTTCAATGCGACGAATTATTTCATTCAGAGAAATGGACATTGACGAATGAATGTTTAAAACAATAAATCGGTGTATCTGTGTAATTTCCCGGGAATGTCGGACTAACTGTTGGAGTAATTTTTCAGAACTGCCTTGTAAGGTCTTGACCAGTTGTGTATCCAGTTCATTGTATTGCCGGATCAATGACTCGAACAAAGGAATTTCTGTTTCCGGGTAATGTACTCCGTATTTAATGAGTTGTGCAGCTATTTTGCTTTGTTCTTTCTGTTTTTGGAGAATGTCTTTTTTCAGGGAAAGCGCCTGTAAGGCAAGTTTTCTTGAAAAGACGACCGGTGCATAATCTGCAATAAATCGTGTTTTCCACCTGCGATAGGAAAGCGACCAGTTTTTTTTCTTTGTAAAAACTGTCAGAGCTTCTTCCAGTTCAGTATCGCTCCAGTTCTTTTTCCACTTTTGTTGCTCGGAGGGAGCTGTGTTTTCCAGTTCACGGGTCACCTTGAGGTACTTTCCGGTTAGTTTTCGAAAGCGTTTCTGATCGGTTGAGTTGTGTTCAAAGAGTGCTTTGTTTCGCGAAAAAAGTTCATGGCTCAATACCTGTGCGTGAATTGTCTTTCGATAAAGCACAGCCCATTCAGAAAGCGGATAGTTTTCTGAAATTCCTTCTACTTCCTGAGACAGGGATGCTATCGTTTTCCGGATAATATTCAGATCGGTTTTTAAAGACCCGAGTGAATCGTCGCGGAAAAAGACAGAAGGTTTAAGAAAGAAGCAGCTGCAGTTTGAAAAGGATGTTCCGTACTGCAATGCATATTGTGTAGCTAAATAATCAAGTGTAGGATGTAGTTTTTCCCAAGTATCTTTTTTGGGAACCGAATGAAACAGAGGGGAAAGCTTGTTTGGAATAGAACCGATAACTGGAAGTCCCTGTAATCGGCTCAGTTTGTTCTGCAGAATTTCCTTTTTAGCCGGATAGGAAGCAATTTGTGGTTGCTTAACAGGTGTGTTTTCAACAAACAACCATGTTTCCTTCAGGGATTGTATAAAGTCTGACTTTTCTTTTTCCGTATGAAAAACAGAGGCGCAAAATTTCCCCAGTCCAACAGATTCAAAACGGGTTTTGATGACTTCTAAAGCTGCCAGTTTTTCAGAAGCGAGAACCGTTTTTTTTCCTGAAAGAGCATGCTGAAAAAGAGTATTAACGATTAGTTGACTCTTTCCTGAACCCGGAGGACCGATAATTACCAGATTTTCTCCATCCTGTATTTTGGTGATAGCTTCCTGCTGATAGGTGTCAAGCGGAAAAACATACGCCTTTTCACAAAGAGAATTTGTGGGTTCATTTCTTCTTGCCCCGTTAAAAAAAGTGCCGATTAGTGAGTCTTCTGAATGGGGATCCAGAAGATAATCGTCCATGTCTTTTAAAAGGGAAAAACGATGGTAATGAAAATTGCCCAACAGAAAACAGGTTTGCAAATTCCAGTCGGCAACCTCGGGGAGTGATTCCGAATCCTGTATCTCAATACCGAAAAGTTCTTTTAATTTTCCTGAGAGAAAAGGATTGATAAAGGTCTCTTCCTGTATACAGAGCCGGATCTCATTTTTGATTTTGTCTGTAGAATAGAGAACCTCCTGAAGCCGGAAAGGACTGCGGAAATTTTTCTTTCCATCATTCCACTCGAGTATATGGGTGACAAGTGAAAGGCTGTTTACACCCGAGTTTTGTCGGTAACGCTCTGCTTCTGCTGCTATCTTTTTCCAGACAGGGGTTATGGGAATCCGGATTTCATTTTGTTCGACAGAGTTTCCTTCCAGTTCCAGAAAACCTTTTCCCGATTCGGGTAGGTGAATGAGCACATCATTTCCCGAAGAACGTAGAAGTTCCTCTTTCCAGGCGATAATTTGCTCTTTCCAGCTATTCATTCTGATCGTATCGTTTGATCAAAATTACTGAATTCGTTTGAATTGGATTCCTTTTTCCTGTCCCCATTTCAAAAGCAAAGGAAGTATGATTTTGAGTTGTTTTTCGGCTTTTACGTTGTCGTGTAATACAAGGATATCCCCTTGTTGGTAGGATCGTATATAGCGATTAAATATCTCGTACATATCGACATTCGGATCAAAATCATAGGTCAGGAAAGACCACATAATTGTCCGAAAATTCTCCCCTATTTTTTTTTGTTGGGATCGTTTTATTTTCCCGTAAGGGGGTCGGAACAACGGTGAAGAGATATGTTGTGAAGCCTGATTGACATTTTCCAGATAGTCGTGTAAAGATGTCTTCCAACCGTTTACGTGGTGCATGGTGTGATTTCCGACGGAATGCCCCTGTTTGATAATTTCGGAATACCGTTCGGGATAGTTAATCACATTATTTCCGACACAAAAAAAAGTAGCTTGTGCGTTATGCTCCTGTAATGTATCAAGAATCCAGTTGGTCAGCTTTTCGGTGGGTCCGTCATCAAAAGTGAGGTAAATAACAGGCTTGTTACAAGGTAAACTCCACGTTTGCCCGGGGTAAACCCGACGGAACAAACGTGGAGTTCGGTAGAATTTCATTACTTAATTCAGTTCAATACCATGTACTAAACCAAGTCGAAGCGCCTGGTCTTCAAGACTAAGTATTGCTGCGCTATATTTTTTGCTGGCTCTGTCTTTGCCTGCATCTGCTTCTTTCATAGAAGAAACCAACGATTTAAATCGGTTTCTGAATCCTGAAATATAACGTTCTGCTCGTGCTGTGAAAGCATCTTTTACTCCTTTTTCTTCAGCAACGCCGTACATATTCAGATAAGCATCCATGGCAGCAAACATAAATACATCTATTTCCTGTGCAATATATGGTTTTGAGTCAAGAACGAAATCAATTGTTGCTTCCAGATGATCGGCAACTTTCATGGCAAGTGCTTCGGCCTTTTCATTTGCTCCGACAATATAAAGAACACGTGCGTATTCATGGACTTTTCCGTCTTCGTAATTGTACAGATAATCCAATCCTGCTCCTTCAGGAAGCTTTTGTCTTGATGTATTCGGCTCACCATAATCAATAACGTTCTCAAGTGGCAGAACTTCCATTGCATAATCAATTACGCGAACCACATCTTCTTTTGCCTGGTCCCGCAATTCGATCGCTTTGCTCAGTTCGTTACCGGTTTGCAGCGAGTCAGCCGTTTCTGATAAAAGATCAATTTTCTTTGTTTGCTGATCGTATTCACGTGCATACTGCTCTGCAAGAACAAAGAAGTAATGACGGTATTGGCTGGTATGTCTTCTTACATAGTAATCAACCAAAGTAGAAAGATCTTTCTTGTTCCCCCACTTGTACACCTCCATCAGATTTTTATCCAGTTGTTTCAGGTTCACTTGTTCCCCTTTAACCGGATGTAATTTGTAAACCATTCCTTCCATTGTTACAAAACCGGACTGGAACAATGCTTTTCCAACTTCAGAAGCATATGGACTTGAGAAGTAGATGTTTCTTTCCCAGTTAAAGTTGGAAAGAATATCCATCATAATAACCTGTTCTTTGGTGATCGCTGAAACAGCCATTCGGAAACGGACTCCTTCTTCTGACACCTTGCTTAACTGGTCTTCACGGATGATTTTGTTGTCCACTAACTTTTGCTTGTCATCTACCGGGATAATAAATCCGGAAGAAGGGAAAATACGAAGAGTTTCTATTCTGCCTCGTCCTTCACGATTCATCAGGTAATCATCATTTCTTGTGAAATCCAATGCGTAATCGATAGGCAAGTAGTCAATTGCATCTTCCAGATTCTGCATGTTTTTCTGAACCTGATCGAACATTTCTTTCGAGATACCTCCCTGCGAACTACTTTGTAACAAGGTAATAGACAGTTTCATGAACTGGTTAAAGTCTGCAAGTGTTGCATTGCCTTCACGTGGTTCCGTAAGGAAAGTCATCACTTCCGGGTTTCGTGAGGCAATTTCCGTTTTTCCAAGTAGGTTGGCCAATGTGAATCCTGCATTTCGGAAGGCTGTGTTAAAGATTTTCTGATTCGCTTTGATCTTTTCGCTATACACTTCATCAACAAGTGCCTTGTCGTACGAAGTTGCCATGTCCATATAGGAATTCAGGAAATATACAGCATCTGTTTTTCCTATGTGCATCGCGTATTGGTCTTCTCTGAACTTAATAGGCAGCGGTTCCGATTCATACGTTTTCATCGTCATTTGTTCCGTATACCAGTCTGTTTGAAGAAGTGAGAGGTTACTTACCCGTACACTGGTCTTATGTCCTTCTACCTCTTGAAGATACCATAACGGGAAAGTATCATTATCTCCATTGGTGAAGATAATAGAGTTGTCCTCACAGGAATTGAGGTAATTTTTTGCAAGATCTAAGGCAGGAGCTCTTCCGCTTCTGTCGTGATCATCCCATCCCTGAACAGCCATGACTATAGGGACCGCTAAAGAAAGGAGTAGTGCAACGATTGCCCCGTGGTGTTCCTGTTTGAGTTTTCCTCTGAGACCATACATGATACCCAACGCACCCATTCCTACAACTGCAATGAAAAGCCAGCTGAGTGATCCTGAGTAGTTTCCTGCATTCAAGTCTCCTACAAAGAACACAAGTAACCCGGCTCCTGCAACTAGAGCGCCTGCCTGTAGTTGTTCTTTTTTCCAACTTGTAAAGGCATCGTAGAGGGCGTAAACTCCCAGACCTATCCACATGGCAAAGGCATAGAAGGACGCGGCATAAGCATAATCACGTTCGCGCGGTTCGTACGGCTTTTGATTCAGGTAGACAACAATAGCCAGACCGGTAAACAGGAATACCAGAAATACGACAAAAGCATCCTTGGGGGCTTTGTAGAAATGGAATATCAGACCAATCAAACCAAGAATAAGGGGTAAGAAAAAGAACGAATTATTACTCGGGTTGTCTCTGGTAAATAAAGGAGCCTTGGATTGATCTCCAAGTCGTTGTGAGTCGATTAAATCAATACCGGATTTCCAGTTGCCACGCATTACATCTCCGTGTCCCTGAATATCATTCTGACGACCGGCAAAGTTCCACATGAAGTAACGGAAATACATCCAGTTAATCTGATAGTTTACAAAATACGTAAGGTTTTCACCAAATGTAGGTAAACGCTGACCATCGGTTGTGGCAATAGCTGGTTTCCCACTATGAGAAGGACCGTTACTATTGTAACCGGACCATTTTTTGTAACCGTCAATTTTACGTTGGTCCTGACTCCAGAACATCCGTGGGAAGACGGTCATGTGTTCGCCATGATAGACATATTTCTGATTTTTACCATCGTTCACCATGAAGTATTTCTCAACAACCTGTGCGTTATTGTCTTTCGCAAATTCTTTTGCCAGACTTTCGGATTTGAACCCTTTAAGTTCTTTATCTCCTTTTGTTACGACAAATTTTCGTTGGAAAACAGGGGATTTATCAGCTGTTTCTTTGGGTGCTGAATTCCAGTATTCTCCGTAAAGGATCGGCCACGATCCGTATTGTTCTCTTTTCAGATAAGAGTGAAGCGTAACAAGGTTCTCCGGGTCATTTTCGTCCAAAGGCGGGTTGGCATTGGATCGGATAACAATCGTTGCAAATGAACCATAACCGATGAATAGCACAACCAGACCAAGTATTGCTGTATTAGCAATCGGTAACTTTTTCTTCTGTGTTATGAACAGCCCTACTACGAGTAAAAGAATAACCGCAATGAAGAAGAAAATAGCTCCCGAGTTAAACGGCATACCAAGCGTGTTTACAAAGAAAATCTCTGTTTTGGAGGCCAATGAAATTGTTCCCGGAATAATTCCTTCCTGAATAAATGCAAGGGCAATTACTCCAATGATACCTGTTATAAAGAAGCTAAGTGTATTAACATTTTCCCACTTATTAAAGTAAATAACGTAGGCGATGGCAGGAATAACCAATAATCCTAAAAGGTGAACCCCAATAGCCAGTCCAAACAAGAACATGATAAGAATAAGCCAGCGGGTTGAACTTTTGTGGTGAACAAGCTCTCCGAACTTGACAGCGTCCGATTCTTCGTCCCATTTAAGAATAGCCCAGAAAATGGCAGCCGTAAACAGAGAGGACATTGCATATACCTCACCTTCAACAGCAGAAAACCAGAAGGATTCGGAGAATGTATAAGCCAGAGCACCAATGAATGCACTTCCCTGAATAGCAATTATTTGTCCTTTTGTCAACTGGCGGTTATTGTCTTTAAAAGCAATCTTCTTTGCCAGCATGGTGATGGACCAATACATAAAGAGGATGGTGAATGAACTGGATAAAGCCGACATAGAGTTGACCATCATGGCGACATTCTCCGGATCGACAAAGAAAGAGAACAGACGTCCTATTAACATGAAGAAAGGAGCCCCCGGAGGGTGTCCTACTTCTAATTTATAGGCAGCAGTAATATACTCGCCACAGTCCCAGAGGCTGACCGTGTCTTCAATAGTTATCAAATAAACGATCGTGGCAATTGCAAAAGTAAGCCAGCCGCCTATAAGGTTTGTTTTTCTATAGTTCATGTTCTTTGATTACGTAATGGTCTTGCGAATTTATAAATATATCCGTTGGGGTAAGGGTGAAAAGTGGTAAAAAATCATAAAAACACGTGTTTAAACCAACAACAGCCCCGTTTTTTTCAACTTTTTTTGAATGCTTCTCTTGCTAATAAGAAAAAATGTATTACTTTTGTGCCCACAATTGTCCCATGGTGTAACTGGCAACACGTCTGATTTTGGTTCAGAAGAGTCTAGGTTCGAGCCCTAGTGGGACAACAAGAAGCTTCATCATCAGGTGAGGCTTTTTTCTTTTTGAATACTTATTTTTTTTTACAACAACTCCAATTGTAAGTATCTGCTTTTCAGGATTTCTTTGTAAGCCTTTTTCATTTCATCAGACAGGAAAAATGTTTTATCCATTCTAACGCTTTCGGATAGTTTTTAACCATTCGTTTAAAAGCTCCTTCAATTTGCTTTTCTGTATAGGGTTTATCAGTCATAGGCATGGTAAATGTGATGAATTCATCGGGATGTTCCTTCACATACGATGGATCGTACTGAAATACGTATTCTCCTCCATGGGTTTCCGTGATCGTTCCTGCAAGGGAATCTTTATGGAATACTTTTCCCTGTCTCAAAATTCAATGTCTTTACTTTTTACCGGGGCTAATTCATGTCCGAACATACGAAGAACCAGATTAACCTTGTCCAGATTCAGGTTGGTTTTACCTTGTTCTATTTTGCGAAGAACAGTAAGTGTAACACCAGCTCGTTCTGCAAGCTCTTCTTGTGTAAGGTTTACCTTTTTTCTTCGTTCTTTGACAAACTCTGCCAGTCCCTTCATTATATGCAATTAAATATAATTACTGAATAAGAGATCCATCAACTAAAAAGATGGATGGCAAAAACAAACCCCGATCAAAACTGACCGGGGCTATTTTATTTCTTTTTTGGAGTACTACTAAAACTCCCAACCGAAACGCTCCAACAGCATATTGTCGATATGGGTGCGAACTTCTTCCGATTCGATAGTGTCAAGTACATCTGCAATAAAAGCAGAAACCAATAGTTTACGGGCATTTTTTTCACTTAATCCACGGGCACGCAGGTAGAAAACAGCATCTTCATCCAGCTGACCGGTAGTGGAACCGTGCGAACATTTTACATCATCGGCGTAAATTTCCAACTCAGGCTTCGAGTTAACTGTTGCATTTCCGGAAAGTAATACGTTACCATTCGACTGGAAAGCATTGATTTTTTGTGCGTCTTTTCGTACAAATACTTTTCCGTTAAAAACAGCTGTCGAATCGTCATCCATTACTCCTTTGTACAGCTCATTTGATTCACAGTTAGCAACCGTATGATCTACTGTCGTATGATTGTCAACGTGTTGTTTTCCCTTTGTCAGGTACGCTCCGTTCAGGTGAGTGTTGCAGTTTTGTCCCAACACATCAATGTTCAGGTTATTGCGTACCAATTCACCGTTTAAGGTAATCGTATTGATTGTAAAAGTAGAATCTTTCTCCTGTTTTACCTGTTCCGTTGCGATCTGGTAATTCGCTTCGCTTTCGTACTGGATCTTATTAATGGTAAGATGTGCATTTGCTTCTACAACCACTTCCGTAACGCAATTTGAAAAACAATTTTTCGCATCCTGTGAGTAATGACCCAGGATAACCTGTCCGGCTGAACTTTTCTCAGCAATAATTACATTTCTGATGTTCGCAATGGCAGCGTCTCCGGATTGGATGTAAATTACTTCGATCGGTTTGGAGAGCTGTTTCCCGGAAGAAATTCTTACAGCTACACCATCTGTGGCATACGCCGTGTTAAGTGCGGTAAAAATATCTTCGTTCGAAACAGGAACAGTATTTCCTGCGATTCCTTTTGCTCCTTTCAAAGGAGCAATTTCAATACCTTCTTCAGCTGTGAAAGAAGAAAGTGAAGCGGAGAAGAAGCCGTTTACAAATACCAGAACATGACTGTCAAGGTCTTTGATTTTAAAAGCATCAATGGAGTTCACTGAACCAGGTTGGATAGAGAACTCCTTCTTGCTGATCTTGGTCACGCGCGTATATTTCCACGCCTCAACACGAGTTGTTGGAAAATCCATATTTTCAAGATTCTCCAGTGCCTCACGACGTGAATTTTCGTCTAAAACTCCTTCTTTGAAAGTGGGTTGTATAGAATCAGTAAAGCGTTTTACGGCACTTTCTGTCATTGTGTTCATACTTAAAAGTTTTTAGGCCATTTCGCCCAATTCCTGCTTAATCCAGTCGTATCCTTTTTCTTCCAGTTCCAGTGCCAGTTCTTTTGGCCCTGTTTTTACAATTTTTCCATTGTAAAGAACGTGGACAAAATCAGGAACAATATAATCCAACAAACGTTGGTAGTGTGTGATAACAATGGTTGCATTGTCTTTTGACTTCAGCTTGTTAACTCCGTTTGCTACGATACGTAATGCATCAATGTCCAGCCCTGAATCGGTTTCATCAAGAATTGCCAGTTTAGGCTCGAGCATGGCCATTTGGAAGATCTCATTACGTTTTTTCTCACCACCGGAGAAACCTTCGTTTACAGCACGCGAGGCCAGCTTGGCATCCAGTTCAACCAGTTTGGACTTTTCGCGAACCATCGCCATAAAGTCTTTTGCAGAAATAGACTCCTGTCCTTTATGCTCACGGATTTCATTTAAAGCGGTGCGCAGAAAGTTGATGTTAGAAACTCCCGGGATTTCGACAGGGTATTGGAACGCTAGAAAGACCCCCTCTCGGGCACGTATTTCAGTATCCATATCCAGAAGGTCTTTTCCTTCAAAGTCAACTTCACCATCTGTCACTTCATATTCTTCACGACCGGCAAGAATAGAAGCCAGGGTGCTTTTTCCTGCACCATTTGGTCCCATGATTGCATGAACTTCTCCCGGTTTAACCTCAAGGTTCAATCCTTTTAATATCTCTTTACCTTCGATTGAGGCGTGTAAGTTTTTAATGTTTAACATAACCTTTATTTTAGTGGATCACAGCTCTCTTACTGAAGCCGGACCCATTTTCTTTGTGCGTTTTTAACTAGTTGACAAAATCTTTATGTTGTTTATTCATAAGTGTGTACAAACAACAAATATCAAATCAAATTTATCCCACTGACCCTTCAAGGGAAATAGCGAGGAGTTTTTGTGCTTCTACGGCAAATTCCATGGGAAGCTGATTCAGGACTTCTTTACAATATCCGTTTACAATTAGTGAAATTGCTTTTTCTTCGTCAATTCCACGTTGCAGACAGTAAAAAATCTGATCTTCTCCGATTTTCGAAGTCGTTGCTTCGTGCTCGATTTTTGCCGAACTGTTTTTACATTCAATGTAGGGGAATGTATGCGCTCCGCATTCATCCGTCATTAGCAGGGAGTCACACTGTGAGAAATTCCTTGCGTTATGAGCGTTTTTATGAATTTGTACCAGTCCGCGGTACGAGTTTTGTGATTTTCCGGCAGAAATACCTTTTGAAATGATAGTGGATTTTGTATTGCGTCCCAGGTGAATCATTTTCGTTCCGGTATCAGCCTGCTGGTAGTTGTTTGTTACAGCTACACTATAGAATTCTCCTACCGAATGATCACCTTTCAGGATGCACGAAGGATATTTCCACGTTACTGCAGAACCTGTTTCCACCTGTGTCCACGAGATTTTTGAATTTGTATGACAAATTCCTCGTTTAGTTACGAAGTTAAATACCCCGCCTTTTCCGTTTTTGTCCCCAGGGAACCAGTTTTGAACCGTTGAATATTTGATTTCTGCATTATCCAAGGCAATAAGTTCAACTACTGCTGCGTGAAGCTGGTTCTCATCCCGCTGCGGAGCTGTACAACCTTCCAGATAAGAAACATACGAGCTTTCGTCTGCAACAACCAGTGTGCGCTCAAACTGCCCGGTTCCTCCTTCGTTGATACGGAAATACGTAGAAAGCTCCATCGGACACTTTACGCCTTTCGGAATGTAGCAAAATGACCCATCCGTAAAAACGGCAGAATTTAAAGCCGCATAAAAGTTGTCCGTTTTCGGAACGACTGTCCCCAGGTATTTCCTGACAAGATCAGGATATTCCTGCACGGCTTCCGAGAAGGAACAGAAAATAATTCCAAGCTCTTTCAGTTTTGCTTTGAATGAGGTCGCTACCGAAACAGAGTCCATAACAAAGTCTACTGCCACACCGGTTAACCGTTTTTGTTCTTCAAGTGAAATCCCCAGTTTTTTCATGGTTTCTTTCAACTCCGGGTCGACATCATCCCAGCTTTCGTATTTTTTTGATTGCTTGGGTGCAGCGTAATATGTGATCTCCTGAAAATCCGGTTTTTGATACTGTACATGTGCCCACTCCGGCTCAATCATCTGTTGCCAGATTTTGAAAGATTCAAGGCGGAATTCAAGTAACCATTCCGGTTCGTTCTTCTTTGCCGAGATTAACCGGATAGTATCTTCATTCAGACCTTTCGGAACACGTTCAGATTCAATATTAGTAACAAATCCGTACTTATATTCTTTACCCTCCAGGTCCTTTGCCAATTCATGTTCTGTGTATTCAGCCATACTGTATTTTTCTTTTGGGAGAATTAAATAGAGAAACTTTCACCGCATCCGCATGTCCTGTCGGCATTGGGATTAACAAAAATAAATCCTTTTCCGTTCAATCCTCCGGTGTAGTCGAGCGTTGTACCTATAAGATACAAATAACTTTTCTTATCAACAACAATTTTCACACCGTTGTCTTCGAAGGCTTTATCACCTTCCTGTTCCTGACTATCAAAATCAAGCTTATACATCAAACCGGAGCATCCTCCACCCTGAACACCCACTCTGATAAAACTGTTATTTTTTCCTTCTTCAGCCATCAATTCCTGTGCTTTATCTCTGGCTGCATCCGTTATTTTAATCATTTCTTTTTCAATTAATTGGGGGTCCTTCTTATTTAGATTAAATTTAAATTAAGAAGAATCACGCTGCAAAAATACCTATTTTATGGTATTGCACCAAATATTTTAAATGCTAATCGGTAACTTCGTCAAGGAATTAACTTTCTGTGATCGTAAAGCACTATCGGAAATGAGACTAATTTCGTTTTTTTTACTCTCCCTTTTCGTCCTTTCCTGCTCTTCAGGTACGGTTGAAGAGGAGATGCAGGAATACTGCTCTTGTCTTCGGGAAAACCTTCATAATCCGGAAGGGAGAGACCAATGCCTGGAGTTAATGGAAGCAATTCTCGATAAGTACAGTTACGACCCTGATGCCCTGAAAGAGATCATGGAAGTAGCTGAAAATTGCTAGTTAACCTATACGGCAAATTCGGCATCCTGTGCAAAATACTCTATAATAGCCTCTTTCATCAGATGTTCCTGTTCCCGTTGGCTCAAAACGGGTAATTCTTTTTTCAGTTCAAAGTGGGGCCATCCTTCTTCGTCTCTTCCTTTAAAGACATAGTGTCCGGAAGGCATAAGAACTGTACAGACTGCAATGTGCATCAAATCCATTTTTTCATTCTTTTTGAATTTTCTGAATCCCTGTCCGAGTTCCTGCACACCAATTAAAAACAAAATGGACTGAACATCCAGTCCTCCTCCAAACTTTTCGTCTAATATTTTTACCAGCTTCTGAAAGCGTATTTCTATTTCATAATCCATGGTGCAAAGATACTTCTGATGTCGCAGAAAAGGATTTAAAGCGAGAAAAATTATCGATTTATCGCAACAACAAAATCAATTTCTTAATTTTACACACCTAAAAAATCTGATAAGATGGGAAGAGCATTTGAATACCGTAGAGCAGCAAAAGAGAAGCGATGGGACAAGATGTCCAAGTTATTTCCGAAACTGGCGAAAGCAATTACGCTTGCAGCTAAAGAAGGTGGCACTGACCCGGATATGAATGCGCGATTGCGTACTGCGATTCAGAATGCGAAGTCGCAGAACATGCCGAAGGACAATATTGATGCGGCTATTAAACGCGCGCATCAGAAAGATGTAGCGGATTTTACAGAAGTGAATTACGAAGGAAAAGGACCGCATGGTGTTTTGGTGTTTGTGGAGTGCGCAACAGACAATACAACACGTACAGTTGCGAATGTAAAGTCGTATTTTAATAAAGCCGGGGGAGGTGTTGTCCCTAACGGATCACTGGAATTTATGTTTTCCCGCAAAGCTGTTTTTGAATTTGATAAAACAGACGATATGGATCTGGAAGAACTGGAGTTTGAGTTGATCGACGCCGGATTGGAAAGTATAGAGGAAGATGAAGGTACTGTTTTTATATATGGTGATTACACTAACTTTGGTTCACTTTCGACAGCGTTGGAAGAAAAAGGAATTGAAGTAGGGAAATCCAGTCTGCAACGTATTCCAACGTCTCCGGTTGAGTTTACAGAAGAACAACTGGCGGATATTGAGAAAATGCTGGACAAGATTGAAGACGATGATGATATTCAACAGGTGTTTACAAATATCGCCTAGTTAGAAGGAAAAATAATCAATTTGGAAAGAGACGCATTGGATGTGTCTCTTTTTGTTTTTCTGTGCCGGAGAGAGATATCAACAATTCGGGTTGGATTAGAATTGTAAACCGCTTCTCCCGGTAATAGGATAATGGCTATTTTCGCTTTGTGAATTATCTGGACTTCATAATTATTGCGCCTTTGCTCTATGCTGCCTGGAAAGGATTTAAAAAAGGTCTGATCGTTGAGGTATTCACATTACTCGCTTTACTGGTAGGGATTTATGCCGGTATTCATTTTTCTGACTGGACCGCCTCCAAAATCGAAGATTTATTTGAAAAGGATTTTGAATACTTACCTGCTGTTGCCTTTTCCATTACTTTTTTAGCTGTTGGAGCAATGGTGTATTTTGCCGGAAAGACGCTTGAGAAAATGGTTGATGTAGTCAACTTAAGTCCTTTAAACAAAGGGTTAGGAGTGCTTTTCAGTGTGATAAAAATGATCTACACAATTAGTATTCTGTTTGTACTACTGGAGTCGTACGACCCAAACAGTAAATTTATTCCGGAGGACAAAAAGGAAAATTCACTTCTGTACGAACCGGTAAAGAAGACGTCTGTTTTGACCATGCCTTTTATTGAAGAAACACAGTTGTATTTTAATAAGTGGCAGGGGGATAGTCTTACTGTAGAAGATGGAATAGATATTCACCAGAAACTGGACACCTTGTCCAGATAGTTCCTTTCTACTATTTTTTTTCGTAGCCGTATTCCTGAAACATAAAGTCCCATTCCCGATTGATTTGCTCTATTTTTTCTCTGGGTATAGGTTTGTGCTGATTTTTCTTATATGATTTACCGGACGCTACTTCTTGCCCGATAAAAGAACTAACCTCGCTAAAGTCTCCGAGTTTGATTTGGTCATAAACTTGTTGAAGAATTTCCATTGGTTTTTTTTCAAACTCCGAGTAACGAATCTCGACAAGTTGGTCGGGACGTAATTGCTGCTTACTCTTTAAAAAATTTTGATAGGTATCGCGATAGGAGTCAATGATAAATTGCTCGAGTTCTTTTTCGTTCGCACGATTCAGCGCCATTTTGGGCAGAATCTTTTCCAGCAACCCTTCGTTGGATATGTACACTTCGTAAGGATTTCTGTGAATGTGAATAAAACGGGCGTTTGGATAGAGTTTAAGAATTTCATCAATCCGGGCTGTATTCAGTGGGCTTTTCAGCAACATTTGTTGATTTCCGTTTGCCAGAGTTGCCTTGCGGACGAAGTAACCCAGTTTTTTGCTCCATTCTTTTTGCTGCTTTTTCGTTTTGGGATGGATACAATCCTCACAGGTCTCTTTGATTCGTCTCGGGAAAACATATCCGTTGACGAGTGAGAACGGAGTCATATTGGCAAGGGCAAACTCTTCTTCACTGGGTGATTCAGCAGAGATTTTGACGTTATCCTGAGGGCGTGTTTCGGGCATCACCGAATTAAACATCTTTCGCATTCCCTTTCCGAAGAGGAGAAATAAATGTGGGGTGAGCACCTGATAGGTAGAAGGGTAAACAAACTTAGGGTCGGAACCCAGAAGGTAAAATAAATAAGTTGTCCCACTTCGAAAATACCCCACGATAAATACAGGATCTTTACAGGTGACTTTTTTAATTTTCCGCGCAAAAAGAAGGGCTTCCAGAATATGAAAAGGACTGCTTAAAAGAGCCATCAGTGTAATCATAAGCGCTTTGGGCCAGTAGAGCGGATGAATAGCCCATTTATTTATTGCTAATACACGAATCCATGTCCACAGGTCTATCCCGAAGGCGGTGTGCTGGAAGAGATCAAAAGTGTCTTTTGGCGTGTATTTTATTTTCATAGGTGCTTACTGCGTGTTTGCAGAAACAAATATACGTATCAGGGACAGATTCAAAATAGTTTGTCAGGGAAAACCTCTTTCCGGAGAAGAGGATGTTTTTCAAAAACCGTACTTTTAAGCGATGAAAAGCGACAAGAATGTTTTGGATCAGCTTCGGGGGTGGCGTATCTGGATCCCGCTGCTCATAGGTCTGTCTATTTCGATATGGCTATTGGTGCGTAGTCTCAATGAAACGCGTTTTATTGAAGTTTCGGGTACAGAAACCGGAACCCATTCATGGAAGGACTCCAATGGAAATGGGGAAGTCGACTTCTGGATTACTGATGAGTTTGTCCCGGATGCTTCCGGAGATTACAGAGAGGAAACCCTGACGGATGTTTTAAAAAGTATTGACTGGACATTTCAATCCGTTTTTTGGTTGTTTGCAGCATTCCTTATGATGGGACTGAGAGACTTTGGTTATATGTTGCGGATCAGGACGCTTACGGATAAACAATTAACATGGAAGCAGTCTTTTTTTGTGATTATGATCTGGGAATTTGCTTCTGCTCTTACACCAGGAGTTGTGGGAGGCACAGCAGTTGCCATGTTTATTCTGAACAAAGAAAAGATAAGTATGGGGCGTTCTACGGCGATTGTTGTTATTACGGCTTTGATGGATAACCTGTTTTTCGTTTTGATTGTGCCTGTTCTTTTGCTGTTCATTAATTATGATGCCATTTTTCCCGATACTGCTTTAAGTGTGAAGCACAGTATTACGTATTTTTTCTGGACAGGTTACACGGTGATGTTGATCATTTGCGTGTTACTTTTTCTTAGTATTTTTCTGTTTCCCGGTTTAATCAAACAACTGCTGACCTTTTTCACCCGTATTCCTTTTTTAAAACGCTTTAAAGAAAAAGCAATTCATACAGGAGATGAGATAAAGGTGACTTCTTCCCAGTTTAGAGGTAAACCCTTTTCTTTTTGGTTAAGTGTTTTCTTAAGTACGGTGCTTTCCTGGTCGGGTCGTTATCTGGTGATCAACATGATTATGATTGCTTTTTTACAAATTGGATTTGTAGATCATTTATTGATTTTTGCCAAGCAGTTTGTTATGTGGGTGATGATGTTGGTAAGTCCGACACCCGGTGCAAGTGGTGTGGCTGAGTGGGCGTTCTCATCTCTGTTAAGTGATTTGGCTCCTTCGGGGCTTGTGATTGTTTCGCTGGCATTGATCTGGCGGCTTATAAGTTATTTTCCGTATTTGTTTATCGGAACATTTTTGCTGCCAAGGTGGTTAAAGAAAAAATAGATGCGGACTGGTTTTTGTAAGAGATAGAGTAACGATTTTGGCTTTTTTTCGTTAGATAGTAGAGATTGAAAGAGTATGAGGGTTATATATATACTACTGTTTTTTGTTTTTCCCGGCTTGCTATCGGCGCAGGTGCAACCGGGTTTTGATAAAGGAGAAGCACTGGAAATGATCCGGATTTGTAACAGCCATACCTTTCTGGAAATTTACAGTACGGATAGGGCAATCATACCGTCAGGATATACCCGGATTTATTCGTCTACCCCTAACATTATGGACAATATGTTTCAGGTCTATACAAGAGGAAAGACGGGGGTAATTCACTTCAGGGGTTCAACAGTTCATCCGAATAGCTGGATAGAGAATTTGTATTCTGCTATGATACCGGCTATGGGTTCGATGACCGTTTATGACCGAAAAAGAGCGTATAGATTTGCCGGAGAGAGGAATGCAGCAGTTCACAGTGGGTTTGCACTTGGTGTGGTATTGATGTCCGATGAAATTATTCAGCAGGTACAAGTGTTGAACAGACGGGGGGTTTATAACATTTTGATTACCGGACATAGCCAGGGGGGGGCACTTGCCACCATGACCCATGCTTACCTCGAAAACCTGGAGGAAGGAGTAATTTCTTCAGGGAATACCTTTAAGATGTATGCGTTTGCCAATCCTATGACAGGGAATGAGGTGTTTGCTGATGAATACAATGAACAATTTACCGCAAAGGGACTAAGTTTCCGGATTATTAATCCCGGGGATATTGTCGCGTCATTACCGTTTACCTATAGTGATGAAGAAATGTTCTCTGCTGAGAATATTATATCCTGGTTGAGTGGCGAAGAAGAATTTGACATCGGGAAGCTTGGGCTTGAATTAATCATGCGCAAGTTCAAAGACGGACTTTCGTCGTATATTAAAAAGTCGAATCAGTTATTGCATAAACTGATTGCCAAGCAGGCAGGAGAGATCGTATTTCCGGATTACGTGGATGATATTAAATACGTCTCTGTGGGTGAATTACACAAACTGAAGCCGTTTTCGTATCCGGAAATAATCCGTGATTCTTCTGAAATTGCACCGGGAGATTTGTCGGATTATGAACCACTTCCGGATGGGCGTTATAAGAAAAAGGAACCACGTTTTTTTCAGCATAAACCGTATAATTATTATGTGAATCTTGCGCGGGAATACTCCGAACAGGACTACAGAAAAATCCGGATGAAATACCTGAAAGAAAACCTGTAAAAAAGAAAAACCCGGTCGTATAAACAACCGGGCTGTCGGAAATATCTCTTTCAGGAAGAAACTATTTTTCTTCTTTCGTAAGTTCTACTGTTAATGAAAGTTCGGCAAGTTGTTCCTTGTTTAAAGGAGCAGGAGCGTCAATCATAACATCACGACCTCTATTGTTTTTAGGGAAAGCAATATAATCGCGAATTGATTCCGATCCGCCCATTGTGGCTACCAGTCGATCCAGTCCGAATGCTAAACCTCCGTGCGGTGGAGCACCATATTCAAACGCATTCATCAGGAAGCCGAACTGAGCCTGTGCCTCTTCTTTTGTAAACCCGAGAAGGTCGAACATGCGGGCTTGTAGCTGACGATCGTGGATACGAATGGAACCTCCTCCCAACTCAACACCATTCATTGCCAGGTCATACGCATTTGCACGTACTTTCCCCGGTTCACTGTCAATAAGATGAATATCTTCAGGTTTTGGTGATGTAAACGGGTGGTGCATAGCATGCCAACGTCCGGATTCTTCATCCCATTCCAGTAGCGGGAAGTCAAGTACCCAAAGCGGCTTGAATACATTCGGGTTGCGAAGACCAAGTTCATTCCCCATGTGCAGGCGCAGTTCATTCATTTGCTTACGAGTTGTATCAAGGTCACCACTCAAAACCAGTAATAAATCTCCCGGATTGGCTCCGGCAGCATCTGCCCAGGCTTTTAAATCCTCTTGATTGAAGAACTTGTCTACGGAAGATTTGTAGCTTCCATCCGGGTTACACTTTACATAAATCAACCCTTTTGCGCCAATTTGCGGACGTTTAACCCAATCTGTAAGTGCATCCAGTTGTTTACGGGTGTATTCGGAACAATCTTCAGCGTTAATAGCAATAATTGTTTCAGCGCTGTCAAAAACCTGAAATCCTTTTCCTTTGGCTACCTCATCAAGGTAAACGAACTCCATCCCGAAACGGATATCAGGCTTATCGGATCCATATTTTGCCATTGCATCTGCGTATGCCATTCGCGGGAAGTTTCCTTCAAATTCAATGCCGCGTATTGTCGAGAAAAGATGTTTAACCAGTCCTTCGAACGTTTGTAATACATCCTCCTGCTCTACAAACGCCATTTCACAGTCAATCTGGGTAAACTCAGGTTGGCGGTCAGCACGGAGATCTTCGTCCCTGAAACATTTAACAATCTGATAGTAACGGTCAAATCCCGATACCATTAATAATTGCTTAAAGGTCTGTGGAGATTGAGGAAGTGCATAGAACTCTCCTTCATTCATACGGCTTGGAACAACAAAATCTCTTGCTCCTTCCGGAGTTGATTTAATAAGGTATGGCGTTTCCACATCGATAAAATTCTGGGCGTCCAGATATTTACGGGTTTCAATCGAAACCTTATTGCGCAAAAGTAATTTTTGTTGAACCGGATTACGACGCAAATCCAGATAACGGAATTGGGCACGTAATTCTTCTCCCCCATCCGTCTCATCTTCGATCGTGAAAGGAGGTGTTTTTGAGCTGTTCAGAATAATAAGTTCTTCTACCTGAATTTCAATCTCTCCAGTAGGAATGTTTTTGTTTTTACTCGCCCGTTCGATTACCAAACCGGTTATTTGTACAACGAACTCTCTTCCAAGTTTGCGAGCCTGTTCACAAAGAGCAGCGTTCACCTCCATATTAAAAGCAAGTTGAGTTACCCCGTAACGGTCTCTCAGGTCAATAAAGGTCATTCCTCCGAGATCCCGCGAACGTTGTATCCATCCTGCAAGCGTTATTTTTTCTCCAATATTCTGAGCGCGCAAGGCACCACAAGTATGAGTTCTGTACATGTTCTGAAATTTGAATGACAAATTTAACAAAGTATTGGTAGTTGAAGAAATAAGGGAGCTAAATTATAGTAGTAATGCACTGTCGGTGACCTGATTGTTGAGGTAGGGATAACTGGTAGACTCAATCAGATAACAGAAGGCGTTTTTACTAAAGTGTATATTTTTATAATTTCCCGCTTTAGATTTATTCTTTTCTATGGAATTATGCAAAATAAAAGATTCAGAGAAGAAATTGATCTCGTCATTTTTCTAATTAATAATAACTTAAATTTCTACTAATTTGATAGTAATAAAAAGTTGAATGAATGACCGGAAGATAAAAAATGGACTAAAACGGCGTTGTTTCGGGGCTTTATTTCTCTTTTGTGTATAAAAAACGGGAATGTTATTTCTCCTTTTGCTTCATATACTTGTGAAACATGATACATAGAGGGGAAATAGTGGAAAAGGCGGTTCGCGAAAGTGGCTATTCGATAACAAAGCTGGCGGATCGTTTGGGAAAAAGCAGAAGGCATATTTATAACCTCTTTGCTAATCCCGAATTGCCCGTTGAAACAATCCTGGAGATAGGCAAGATTATCCATTACGATTTCTCTTCTTTATTACCCCGAATTAGTAAGTATTTTGCCAGACTGGAAAAAGAGACGTTTAACGAAAGTGAATTACAATATATCCAGTCTTCGGAGACGGTAGAATTTTGGAAGAATAAATACCTGTTACTGCTGGAAAAGTATAATGCTTTATTGGAGAAACGCGAAGAAACAAGAGAAAAGAAGTAATTCTATTTATGCAACAGTGTTGCATAAATTGTGTTTTGTCTTATCTTTGTTGCAAATGCAAACAACAAGGTATGTTAGGAAATACGAATTATGAAGCTATTGTTATAGGGGGGAGTTATGCAGGGCTGTCTGCGGCAATGTCATTGGGAAGGTTGATGAGACGGACACTTGTAATAGATAGCGGCAAACCTTGTAACGCCTACACGCCGCATTCTCACAATTTTCTTACACAAGATGGAAAAACTCCGGGAGAGATTTCACAGATAGGAAGAGCACAGGTCGAAAAATATGATTCGGTAACATTCAGGGAAGATTTTGTCGTGAGTGCCAATAAAACGAAAAACGGTTTTGAAGTCAAAACACTATCGGGGACTGTTTTTAACGGAAAAAAATTGATTTTTGCTACAGGTGTCCGGGATGTGATGCCCGACATTGAAGGTTTTTCTGATTGTTGGGGAATTTCAGTGATTCATTGCCCGTATTGTCACGGTTATGAATACCGTGCAAAGAAAACAGCCGTATTAGCCAATGGCCCGACAGCGGTACACTTAGCCGGGTTGCTAAAGAGTTTAACACATGAGGTAATTGTATTAACCAATGGTACACCTCAATTCTCAGCAGAGGAGCAGGAGACCCTGCAAAAGTTGTCTGTAGAAATTATTGCATCCGGAATTGATCGTATTAAACATGAAAACGGACATCTTGATCGCATTGTTTTTAAGGATAATACGGAGTTGATCTGTGAGGTGATGTATGCACGGATTCCTTTTATTCAGCATTCTGAAACACCCGAGTTACTGGGCTGTGCCCTGACAGAACAAGGACATATTGAGACAGATAAATTGCAGAAAACAACGGTTCCCGATATTTTTGCTTGTGGGGATGCTACTTCTCCGATGAGGTCGGTAGCTAATGCAGTGGCAGCAGGAAATCTTACCGGGGCTATGGTGAATAAAGAACTGGCAGAAGAAATGTAGGAAAAGTTTGACGTGACATTGCAGATCATGTATATTCGTTTTGTTAAAAAAACAGAATATGTCCTATTGTGCTTATATAGAAACCATTCCTTCGGAGGAGCGAAAACTCCTTCACAAAGACTATCACGATAACCGATATGGATTTCCGATTGACGATGACAATGAGTTGTTCGGTCGTCTGATAATGGAGATTAATCAGGCGGGGTTAAGTTGGGAAACGATCCTACGTAAAGAAGCAGCATTCAGGAAGGCGTATGATAATTTTACGATTGAGAAAATAGCAGCCTATACAGAGGAAGACAGGAAACGTCTTTTGGCAGATGCGGGAATTATCAGGAATAAGTTAAAAGTAAATGCAGCCATTGAAAATGCAAAGGTGATTTTAGTACTACAGGAGGAGTTTGGTTCATTTAAAAAGTGGCTGGAATATCATCATCCGTTGTCAAAAGAAGAGTGGGTACGCTTGTTCAGGAAAAACTTTCGGTTTACAGGAGGAGAGATCGTGGGGGAGTTCCTGATGAGTTCGGGGTATCTCCGTGGAGCACATGCAGAGGATTGTCCTGTTTACAAGGAAGTACTACGGTACAATCCCCGATGGTTGAATGCGGAAAAATAATAAAGTGTTACAGAGAAGTTATTGATATTCTCAGATATAATTCGCAAATTTCCGAATCGATACAACCGGATAAAAACAAGAGATGACACAGCATAGAAAGAGGAATAAAGAACTGGGACTACCCGAACTGATTGCTATCGCATTAGGCGGAATGGTCGGGGGAGGGATCTTTACCATACTCGGAATTTCCGTTTCCATGATTGGAAACCTTACTCCCATAGCGATTATAATAGGCGGGCTGATTGCTGCTCTGGCGGCATACAGTTATGTGAAGTTAGGATTATATTACAAAGATGAGGGGGCGACCTATTCGTTTTTTAAGAAGACCTATCCGGGATCGAAGTTTTCGGCGTCTATGATTGGCTGGTTCATTATATTTGGCTACATCAGCACCCTGGCACTCTATGCTTACACATTTTCCTCTTATGCTATAAGTAGTACGGACTTTGCGGACAATGTTCTGCTGAGAAAACTCATAGCCGTTGGAGTAGTAGGGCTTTTCACTGCGATTAATGTCTGGAGTGTAAATGGAATGGGGAAGATAGAAGACATAATGGTGTATACCAAACTAGTGTTGTTGATTATTATCTCAGTGGTATTGATGCAGCATGGAAATACGGATTTCCCAACTTTTGTAGACAACCTTGTCACCGATGCGGAAAATTCGAATTTCTTTTCTATTCTCATCGTGGCCTCTATCACATTTGTATCGTATGAAGGATTTCAGTTGGTGATAAATGCGGTGAATGAAATGACAAATCCTGAAAAGAATATCCCGCGGGCAATCTATTCTGCTATTACTCTGGCCATCCTGATTTATGTAGTCATCTCTATGGGGGCTCTTTTTGCTATTCCTACGGAAAACATCATTAAAAATCAGGAGTATGCCCTGGCAGCCGGTGCCGGAGATGCAATCGGATCGTTGGGAACAAACATTGTTATCCTGGGAGCAATTTTGGCGACAAGTAGTGCGATAAGCGGGACAGTATTCGGTTCTTCCCGCCAAATGGCAGTAGTAGCAAAAGACGGTTATTTCCCAAAAGGGCTAGCTATTCGGAAAAATAACATTCCCAGAAACGCGATACTTTGTATGGCTGCCTGTGCCAGCCTGTTGATTCTTGCGGGTGGGTTGGAGTTGATTCTCGAATTCGGAAGTATCACGTTTTTGCTGGTTTCACTATTGATGGCTGTAGCAAACCATAAGATCAGGGCGAAGACAAACTCTTCTACATTGTTAACCACTTTGGCAATTATCGGACTTACGATCGGAGGAGGATTGATTTTGTATTATGAACTGACTACAAAATGGGGAGAGATGGTCTCCATACTTGTATTGTATGCAATTCTTTCTGTGGGAGCGCTGATTTTTGCAAAGCGCAAAGAAAAGCAGGACGCGGCTGAGCAGATTGGATAAGTGATCAGTGTAGGAGTGGTGTAATAAACCGAACCATTTCATCTTCTGAAATTCCGGAGAGTATCTGGGAGGTATATCCGCACTCTGCAATGTAGTTTTGTGTTGTACTGCCAAATGCCAATAGTATCTGTTGATCTGTAACAGCGTTGGTTTTCAGGAACGAACGGAAATTTGAAGGACTTGAGAAAATAAGAAGATCGGGAACCGGAACTATCTTACGGGGACATGCTACTGTTTCATAAACAACAAGATCCGTGTATTGTTGACTACTCAGAGCTTGTTGCATGGTACGGTTGGAGACAGAAGATTGTGGAAATAGAACGGTTTTTGAACCGACCCAATTTTTAAAATCCAGAGCAATTTTTTCCGGTTGAGTAGGAGTGCTTCCGGTGAAATCAACAGTAATACCACGTTCCCGTAAAGCTCTGGAGGTATTTTCTCCGACGGTAGCTACCTGTTGTTCGGGAAGAATAGTAGCCTGTTCCAAATAAAATGAAACCGATCGGGGGGAAGTAAAAAACAGGACGTCCGTTGTAGGAATATCAGTCGCAATAACCGGTTTGAAACCGATCAGAGGAAGAGCAATCAGCTGTAGACTATGGTTTTGACAAAATGTTGCTAATTCTCCTTCCTCTTCAACTTTCCGACTGATAAAAAGCGTTTTCATACGATTATCAGTCCTGTTCTTCCTGTAAGTCCTGAACGATTATGTCTACAATTCCTTCAAGGTCATCTACTTCGTACTCTTCCCAGATAGCTCCTTCTTCCCAGTTGGTACTGAAAGAAACAAAAACATGATGGTCATCGGGGCAATAGACTCCCAGCGGAAGTTGGCATCCTCCGTCCAACTTATTCAGTACTCCGCGCTCTACGGCGATACGGCGACGAACTTCAGGGGTATCCAGTTGGCGAAGAATTTCTGCAAGATCAGTATCCGTTTCACGAATCTGAAGCCCGAGTACACCCTGCGCAGGAGCGGGGATAAATTCACGAGGATTGAGATCCACGACAGCGAATTCCGAGAGATCAATATTCAGGCGGGAAACTCCGGCTTTGGCAAGAAGAATTGCGTCGTAATTTCCATCACGTAATTTTTGAATCCGCGTAGGGACATTTCCTCTGAGGTCTTTAATCTCGATATCCGGACGAAAACGCATCATTTGTGATTTTCTTCTGGCAGAAGAGGTTCCGGTAATTGCTCCTTGCTTCAGCAGGAAGGTTTCATTGGCATCAACCGACTCTTTACGGATGAGCAATAAGTCAGCAGGATCTTCGCGTTCGGAAACGGCGGCAATTACCAATCCTTCAGGGGAATTTGTTTCCAGATCCTTATGAGAATGAACCGCGAGGTCAATTGATTTTTCAAGCAACGCTGCCTCAATCTCCTTGGTAAAAAAACCTTTACCTTCCATCTTATCAAAACTGAGGTGTTGGATAATATCTCCTTGTGTTTTGATAATTTTGATTTCCACTTCACACCCGATGTTTTCGAGCTGTGATTTTACATGATGAGCCTGCCAGAGTGCAAGATCGCTTCCTCTGGAACCAATGATAATTTTTCTCATAGTCTGCTTGTTTTTATCAGGATTTGACCAGAATTTCTTTCGCCATTTTCATAGGAACACTGATGTATTTTTTTTCGATAAAGTCCAACATCTTTTCCAGTGTTTCCCGGGCAGAATCATCCAGATTGTCCATATCCTGTGCAAAAACGGCTTTTGCCGTTTGTTTGATATCTTTTATTTTTTGAGGAACATCGCGCATCGCTATTTCCACCTGACGTTGTTTGTACATCATACGGAAAGTGTCCATTTCTTTCAGTAGAATTTCCTCTACATACCTGATTTCTTTGGCGCGTTCTTTCAGATTTGCCTCACTAATGACCTTCAGATAGTCTACTGAAATGTGTTTTACAGCAAATCGATCTGCGATTTGAGGATCCAAATCATAAGGAATAGCAAGATCGATTACCGTTTTACGGGTAGTATCTCCCTGAAGGAGGTTACCGTATATATCCGGAGTAATAATATGTCCTTCAGCGCCTGTACAGGTAATGATTACATCAAACCCGTTTGCATATTTCGGAAGCTCTGTCAGCGGGAAAGCTTTCCCTTTCAGTTCACCTGCCAGTGTTTGTGCTTTGGAAAGTGTGCGGTTAAACACCACAAAGTTTGTAAAACCATGCTTCTTCAGAAAGCGGCTCATATTCGTGTTGGTTGTTCCGGCTCCGATGACCAGAAAACGGGCAGTAAGCGGAATATTCATTTCTCTTAACCTGTGATAGGCAAGAGAAACAACCGATACGGGTTTGGTAGAAATGGAAGTATTGGTATATACCTTTTTAGCGGTTTCAATAGTGTGTCGCATTAACAGGCGGATAAAATCTCCTGTTAATCCCATACGCTTGCAGGACTCAAATGATGAACGTACCTGTGTGATGATTTCACGTTCACCGATAACCATAGAGTCAATAGAAGACGCTACACGTAAAATATGTTCAACGGCTGATTCTCCTTCGAAGACCTCAGCTGCCTTTACAAAGCCGGCGCGTGTGCTTTCTTCCATATCCGGATAAAGATCGAAGAAAAAACGCTCCAGAAAATCCGGGTCACATTCTCCTCCGGATACCAACATAAATTCTACACGGTTACAGGTAGACAAGAAAAGGAGTTCATCTAATTGAAGCATCGATTTCACCTGACGAAGTCGCAATTCCTGCGCGTCCGGTTCAATATGCAGCTTTCCGATATCTGCTACTTCAAGGTTTTTGTGCGTAAATGCTATAACTTTAAAGTCTTTCAATGCTCTTTTCTTTGTACCGCAAAAATGGTATAGAAAGGTTAAACCTTTGTCATACATTTGTCAGTTTTTTACAATTTAAATTGATTTTAAATAAGCGGCTGCCAGTCTGCGTAAACACTACGATTGTGAAAAAATCGGAAAGGAAATCCCTAAGAAAAAACAGAATAGATAGGAAGTGATAAAAGAGGAATAAAAAAATCCCGGATGAGAACCCGGGATTATGCACTGATTAATATAAAGCTTCTTTCAGAGCCGTTCGGTAATCTTTGATTTCTTCACGGTTGATTTTGTGTTCATAATCCTTCAGAAGATTTAGGAAATAGACAAGATTTTCATTGTCTTCAATCTCTAGCGGATACTCACCTCCGTCTTCATCTTCTTCGTATTGTGCTTCAACGTCGTATGCGTTGTTTTCTTCAAGGTATTCGTATGTCAGACGAATAGACTTCGTTACCAATGGATCTTCTTCCTGAAGTGCATATTCGCGAAGCTTTTTCAACTTCGGTACAAGTGCTTCGACGTCAATTCCGTCTTTCTCAACAATGGCAATGAGTTCGTCTATTAATTTATTAGCTGCTGCAATTTTCATGCTTAATGATTTTGACACAAAAATAGAAAGAACATTAGTTTGCCGAAAAAAACAACCTATTATTTTTCAGAAATATTCATTTTTTCTTTATCTGTCGGTGAAATGCATCCGGCTGATTTTTATCAGAAAAGAGGAATACTAAAATTGTATTACTATTTTTGCTCAAAAAGCAAACATTTTGGGAGTAGTAATATTAAAAGGAATAATGACCGGTCTGGTTTTGAGTTTTATGCTCGGTCCGGCGTTCTTTTTACTCCTCGAAACAAGTTTGAAAAAAGGAATCCGTGCTGCTGCGGCCTTAGATTTGGGAGTTTTGGTGTCCGATTTGATCTACATCGGGCTTGCTTACTTTTTTTATAATGAGGTCAGTTCTTTGACCGAAAGCGAAAACCAGGGGTGGTTACAGATTTTCGGAGGAGTTATTCTCATCATTTATGGGGTAATAACGGCGATGAAGAGGACAAAGGGAGATATCAAAGCTGATTTTGTACAGAAAGTGCACAACCCGAGAGATTACTGGGTGTTATTCCTCAAAGGGTTTTTCCTGAACATTGTCAACCCCATGGTCATTTTTTACTGGTTTGGTGTAATAACCATAGCGGCCGCAAAAATTGAAGACGGCGACACGTACATCGTACTTTTTATCTCAACGATTTTATTTACCTTTTTCTCTATTGACCTGCTCAAAATCATAGGCGCAAAGAAATTGAGAGGATTTATTACCCCTTATCTGCTCAAGCGACTTAACCTGTTTACGGGGTTTATCCTGATTATCTTCGGTCTGGTGTTAATTATTCGTGGACTGTTGTAACCGATTCCCTTTTTATCGTTATTATCTTTGTAGAAACTTTATAGAATTATGCGTACGCTTTTCATAGCTTTTTCTCTTTTTATTTCTTATTTCTCTTTTACTCAGGAAGTTCGTAAAGAGAACCTTTCAAAACCGGTTCGGTCGTATTGGGACTTTAACAAAATACAAATCCAGAGTAAAGGGTATTACTATGTAGACGAGCTGGGGGAAACCGGACTGAAACATGGCAACTGGACGTATTACAACAAAGCAGGTAACGTTGAAGAGGAACAAAATTATTACAAAGGAAAATTGCACGGAGCGGTTAAATTGTTCTATACCGAAGACCAGTTAAAGCAGGAAGGATATTTTAAACTGGACAAACAGGATAGCGTGTACCGGGAATGGTACGAAAACGGTAACCTGAAAGAGGAGGGATACTATACCAATGACTATCCTTCGGGAAAATGGAGTTATTATTACCCGGAAGGGAATCTAATGATGGAGGAAGAGATTGTCGACAGTACCAATTTTCTGGTTTCTTTTTATTTACCGGATTCCACGCAAACGGCTAAAGACGGAACAGGAGAGACGCGAATTTACTATTCGCTTGGTAAAATAAAGGAGCGGTATTCCTATAAAGACGGGCTAAAAGACGGTGCTTTTGAAGAATACCACCTGCTCGGACACAAAGAGGTGGAGGGGTATTACAAAGCAGGAGAAAAAGACGGAAGCTGGAAACATAGGTATTATACAGGATCTTTGGAAAAAGAGGTGAGTTACAAATCCGGATTGCTGGACGGACCCTATACCTTATACTACGATAACGGAAAGGTAAAAGTTGAAGGAGAGTACGAGCAGGGGAAGAAAACAGGAACGTGGACATGGTATACAAACAGAGGAACGGTTGATATGACCGGGACATTTGAAAATGATCAGCAACACGGCGAATGGCGATACAATTATCCGACCGGAGAGTTATCGTATATTGCGAATTATCAGGAAGGTTTAATGCATGGCGAATGGAAGTATTTCTATAAAGACGGTTCCAAATTCAAAACGGGAACCTACCAAAATGACCAGAAAGACGGAACCTGGCGAACCTGGTACGAAAATGGTCAGCTGCTTATGGAAGGAGACTACGTTGCCGGAAAGGAACAGGGCGAATGGCGGAACTATTGGGATGATGGGAAGATCAAAAATGTCGGAAATTTTAAAGACGGGGAACTAAACGGTGTCTGGGAATCGTATTACCCGAACGGAAAACCGAATATTATCGGCACTTATAAAGACGGGTATAAATCAGGAGAATGGATAGATTATTTTGAAAACGGAAAACCAAAAGACATTGGTAATTACAAAGTGACTTCCCGTAAGTCGAAAGTGAACAAAGGGCGTGTGATTTATGAGAGTGTCCGTCATGGAAAATGGCAGTCTTTTTCGTCAAAGGATTACCAGCTGACAGAGGAGGGTGAGTACAAAAACGGTGAAAAAACCGGACAATGGATTGCCTACCACAAAGGAGGAAGAGTTCCGGCAGTTATTTCTGAATACAAAGACGGGAAACTGGATGGAACGATGAGTGAATATGCCTGGAGAGGAAAAGCTCCGATCAGTGAAACGGAATACAAAAACGGGTTGAAACACGGCAAAATGATTGTGTACGACAAAAGAGGACGTAAAGTGCTCGAAAAGAAGTTTGAGTACGGAATGGAAGTGATAGAGAACAAGCAGCAGCAACCGGGTTATTTTTCTCCGAAGTAGTTTATGGTATAACGAATAATGACTTCTTGTTCAGTACATTATCCACAGGTGGTTAAGTAAATGGAATTAAAACGGACGTTTATTTTTTTGTTGGTTGCCGTTTTTCTTTTTTCAGAAATTCAAGTCCTAAAAACTTCAATTTCTCCTGTTTAGAACCAATTGTTAATCCCCACTTTCACGTATATTTTGTATACATTGTTAGCGGCTTTTGTTGTTCATTTTTTGTTGATTAATTATCTTATCAATCTTTTCTGTCCAATAGGTTCCCAAATATGTATTCAATAATTTCATTAAATTAGAAATATCTATCAATTCAATGCTTGGATTATTTTTTTCGAACTTTTTTGATTCTGACGAAAATCTTGAAGTTGTTATCAAAATTCCTTTGGTAGCTTTTTTGTCATTTACAACACCTAAAAGATTTCTTACATCACTAATTCCAATGGTCTGTTTAGTATACCTTTTACATTGAATTACAACTTTTTCTTTCTGTCCTAATTCATCTTTTTTTGCATTCACATCAATTCCTCCATCATAGCTTGATTTTGTAACAGAAACTTTATATTTCATATTTTCAAACAATGCTGCAATCAAGTATTCAAAATCAACTGGATTCAAATCCCAGAATATTTCTTTTGGATGTTTATAGTTGATATATCTCGCTCTTATTATTATACCACTATCACTTAATGCACTTAAACAGTTGTCAGGCAGCATCATGCAATTTGCTAAGAAATAGGCATCAATAGCCTTTACTGCTTCATTAGGAAAATGTGGTAACAAGTCTAAAACCCAGGTCAGTCCTTCCCATACTTCTCCTTTGTTTGTTAGGAATTTTGTTAGAACTCGTCTGTTATACTCTATTTTTGCATTATTTGAAGAGAAATATGTCTTTTCATCTTTTTTTGCTATAAGATTCTTAGCATAAAATTCGTCAGAACCAAATGTACTATTATGAATAAGAAATCTGCGTAAAATTGAACGAATCTCGTTATCAGTCCTTTGTTCTATTGTATCAAGATATTCATTCATCATTTCTTCAGTTGGAAAGCAATTATTCGGATACAGAAGATTATAATCCTTAGAAATCAATTTATCCAAGAAATCAGATAGGCTTAATTCTTTTGCGTATATGATGTCGTCGATGTTCATCTTTCAATTGCCGCTAACTAGTTTATATACACCCCAAAAACAGACTTATAACAACCATTATACGTGGAAGATTAGTGTAATTTTTGGTAAGGCATACGGTTCCAAAAGTAACATTTTTTTCAAATTATTCAACAGCTCCCTGTTTTTCACAAGTTTTTGGTAATCAAATAGGTATAAGGTTTTTGTTTGGAGGGGGTGAGTTAGGAAGATAGCCCCTCCTTCAACCCTTTTTTCAAGGAATACGACCCTCAAATACAACAAAGATATGCCCCGAACCATGCTAAAATGGGCGTAGGAGATCTGGAGTATGAATACATTATTTCTGAGGTACAGGCGATAAAAATTGTTGCTCGGTATAGTCTTTTTGCCCTAAATTTGTTGAAGAACTCTTCTACTATGGGTAAAAAAAAGACTTTTTGTATACTACTATTTCTGATTGCTTTTTCTTTTTCATTTGGGCAGAATTCGCTCAGAATCGGGGGGCCGGTCAACTACGTTCGTGTGGGTGATCTGGACGTGTCGGGGAACCAACTTACCGTAGAAGCACTGATCCACTACACCGGAGCTTCTGTCAATATTGTATCGAAACATACAGATCCGTCCAATGTAAATTATCTCCTGCGTATAGGGAGCTTTGAAATAACAACGACTTCCGGATTTGCCAACTTTGGAGGGGTGGCTGCGGCTGGTGTATCTCTGGTACAGGGAGAAACCTATCACGTTGCTGCTACCTATAACGGGCAATACCTGCGCTACTACGTGAATGGCTGTCTGACAGGTGAAATGGCCTGGACAGGGAACATGGTTACCAACAATCTGCAAACAGCAATAGGTCAGCAATCGAATTGTCAATGTGAACAGTTTAACGGATATATTGATGAGGTGCGTATCTGGAATGTCGCACGAACTCAGGCGCAGATTGCTGCCAATATGCTGGACTTACCCAACCCGACCACACAGGCAGGACTATTGGCGTATTACAAGTTCGAAGGAAATTATGCAAACGCACAGGGAAATGCCGCCTGGAACGGAGTTGCGGTAGGTTCTCCCCAATTTGAACCGATCCCTTATCCATATCCGACAACCATCGGTGTGACAGCGACAAGTTCTCCGGTAGTTTGTTCAAACACACCCACCGGGGCGATTGATATTGCAGGGAATGGAGGCTATCTTCCGTATTCGTATTCGATAGACGGAACAAACTTTTCTGCATCGTCGTCATTTGCAAATCTGGCTCCGGGAAATTATACGGTGTATGCCCGTTCAAATACCAATTGTTTCGCCACCTCTACCGTCACGGTTCAGGATCAGCCGGCTCTTACCGATAATCTTGTAACAACAGATGTGACCTGTAATGGTGCGGATGACGGTTCGGCTGAAATTACCCCGGCCGGAGGAAACGGACCCGCTTATACGTTTCAGTGGTCAACAGGCACGACGAATAACCAGCAGATTACAAACCTTTCTCCCGGAAATTATTCTGTAACCGTTTCCGATAGTTGTAAAATGGAGGGAAATGAATTGGTAAATAACGGTCATTTTGAAGAAGGAAGCACCGGGTTTACGAGTGATTATACATATTGTAATGACTGCTTTTCAGGGGTAAATGACCTTCCGGGTGGGAATTACCTGGTTAGTAATGACGCTAGTCTTCACCACGCTGCCTTTCAGGGGACGGGTAATGGTGGAACCGGTAATTTTATGATTGTCAACGGAGCTCAGGTTGCCAATACAAATGTTTGGTGTCAGACGATTGCAGTACAACCCAACACCTATTACGTATTTTCTGCGTATGTGGCATCCATGCATCCAACCTCTCCGGCTGATTTACAGTTTAATGTCAACGGAAATCTTCTGGGGCAGGTTTTTACAGCACCTTCGGCAACGAATGTCTGGAATCGGTTTTTCTCCACCTGGTATTCGGGGACAAGTACAACCGCAACAATTTGTATTGTGAATCAGAATATAAACCCGGGAGGAAATGACTTTGGTTTAGATGATATTTCATTTAAAGAATGCGTTTCCTGTGAGCTGCAAACCAATTTTGTCATTACTGAACCAACAATTTTGTCTGCCAGTGCATCCGTAACAAATGAGATTTGCGGAAACAACAACGGAGAAATTGCCGTCACAGCTACAGGGGGAACGGGGACAATACAGTACAGCATTGATAACGGGGTGAATTTTCAGACTTCTTCGGTTTTTCAAAACCTGGCTCCCGGAAACTATACAATTCAAGTCACTGATGCGAATAATTGCAGTACAACAGTTACCGCCACTGTCGGAACAGATGGAGGACCTGTGGTGTCGGCGGGCAATGATCAGACTATCTGTGCGGGACAAACCGTAACATTATCCGGTTCCGGTGCAGATACCTATACCTGGGATAATGGAGTTACGGACGGGGTCGCTTTTGCTCCTTCGGGAACAACAACTTATACTGTAACAGGAACAGATGCGTTCGGCTGTACAGCTACGGATGATGTGACCATTACAGTTTTATCTCTTCCGTCAATAGATGCAGGTGTTGACCAATCAATTTGTTCGGGAGCTTCGGTAACATTATCCGGTTCCGGTGGTGACAGTTATACGTGGGACAATGGAGTAACCGATAGCCAGACCTTTACACCCGCTGTTGGTGCAGTTACATATACGGTTACGGGAACAGATGCGAATGGTTGTTCCAACACAGATAATGTGACGGTAACGGTTTGGGCGTTACCTGTAATCGATGCCGGAACTGATCAATCAGTTTGTTCGGGAACTTCGGTAACATTATCCGGTTCCGGTGGGGATAGTTATGTATGGGACAACGGAGTAACCGATAATCAGGTTTTTACCCCTGCTGTCGGTACGGTTACATATACGGTTACCGGAACAGATGTCAATGGTTGTTCGAATACGGATAATGTGACGGTAACGGTTTGGGCGTTACCTGCGATAGATGCCGGGGCTGACCAGTCGGTTTGTTCGGGAACTTCGGTAACATTATCCGGCTCGGGTGGTGACAGTTATACATGGGACAACGGGGTCGTCGATAATCAGGCATTTACCCCCGCTGTCGGTACGGTTACATACACGGTTACGGGAACAGATGCGAATGGTTGTTCCAATACGGATAATGTGAGCATTACTGTATTTCAACTTCCTGCAATAGATGCGGGTAATGATCAGGTGGCATGTGACGGAGATTTAATCACGCTTGCTGCTTCGGGTGGAACGACATATAGTTGGGACAACGGTGTGATTGACAATCAGCCTTTTTCGCAAGCAATAGGTGTTGTTATCTATACCGTTACGGGAACAGATGCAAACGGATGTGTCAATACGGATCAGGTGCAGGTAACCGTGCATTCGCTTCCGCAACCAACATTTACCGTAGACAACAACAAGGGGTGTGCTCCTTTGCAGGCGCAGGTAATCAATACAACACAGGGAATGGGTTCCGGAACCTGTATCTGGAATTTTGGGAATGGCATTTCTTCCGCATCCTGTTCGGGAAATTTACCGGAATACGTCTCTCCCGGATGTTATGATATCGAATTGACCTTTACAGACCAGAACGGCTGCCAGGGAGTTGCTTTGTTGTCTGACGCTGTTTGTGTGGATGCTGATCCGGTAGCCGATTTTTCCGTTTCACCGGTCGAAATCTCCAGTATTGATCCGGTAGCCTACTTTACGAATGAATCACAGGGTTCGGATACCTATCAATGGGAATATGGTGATGATAGTGGACAATACAGTGAAGAATCACCCTCACATGAATACGAAGAAGCCGGTCAGTATACGGTACAACTGATAGCAATTAGCACAAACGGTTGTCGGGATACGACTACGAAAGAGATTTTTATCCGGGACGAACTTATTTTCTTTGTCCCCAATACGTTTACCCCGGACGAGGATAAATACAACGAAGTTTTCCAACCAGTATTTACCTCGGGATTTGATCCGTATAGTTACAAACTATTGATATTTAACCGATGGGGAGAAATTCTCTTCGAGTCGAATAATGCGAGTGTGGGATGGGATGGAACCTATGGTGGAAAGATAGTGCCAAGTGGAACCTATATCTGGCAGATTCGTTTCGACCGGACACAGACAGACAACCCGGAATTTCACCAGGGACACGTCAATTTATTGCGATAGGATTCTGTTATTTTGAAACTTTCTGCCGACTCCAACCGAGACGACGGAAAACAATAAGAGCAAATCCGAAAGCACCCAAAAAAGCCAGTCCTGAAAAAGCAATGGACTTTACCAGAGGTTCACCGGATTTAATACAATAAACAAGAATATTAAGACTGAAAAGCAGAGCAAAGGTTAACTGATAAAAACGCCTGTCATTCATAATTTACACGTTGCGATTAAGATAAAGTTAACTAAAAAAATGAGCCTTGCAAAAAATGAAATGTTAAAAATGTTCAGGTAAAACAGATCGACTTTAGCGCAACACATTGACTGATCCTGAGAAACGCAAAGATGGAGATACATTTGGGTTGGTAGGAGACACAATAAAAACATATACGTATGTTCCTGTAGGGACAGGGCTTCCCTGATACGTCCCGTCCCAGGTTACGGCATCCGCTTCTGCCCCACCTTTTTGAGAAACAATAAGCTCTCCCCAACGATTGAAAACAAGCATTTCCAGATCATATATTTCGGAGGTTTGTGCAAAGAAAAAGTCATTCACCCCATCTCCGTCAGGGGTGAAAGAATTAGGGGCGTAAAACACGAACATTGCCGGAATAGTAATACGGTGATAAGCCGTGTCAATACATCCGCTTTCGGTTTGTTCAGCGATTAACCAGACATCAAAACTGGTTTCTTCTCCGTTTGTGGAGAAGGTATGTATAAAATTGGTCGTATTGTCCGGACTCAGCAATTCATCATTGACATACCATTCAAAAACATTTGCTCCGTCCGAAAGATTGGTGATCATATAATCAGAAACAAAATCTTCGTAATCGACGCTGTTGATTTGAAAGTCCGCCTGAATACTGATGTCTTCAATGTAAATGGAATCCGGAAAAGACCAACATCCTTCTGCATTCTGATAACTGACCAGTACTGTACCACCTATAACATCTCCCCAGCTAATAGTAGCAGAAGGGCTTCCTTGTCCATCCTGTACGGATGCCCCGGAATTATCCGGAATACTCCATTCGTACCAGGGTTGGTTTAGAGGTGTTGTTACCTGTACAGGTGAATGATTGTAACAGGCTGTTTCTTCTGCGAAAATCACCGGTGCCACCGGAGTTCTGTGTGCCAGAGCATAATGTTCCTGAACAAAATCAGACTGACGGTACGTCTTGTGGTAAACGTAATTGATATCCGGAGTAGAAGAGTAGTCATAAATTGCTTTCCAGGTAGGGTTATCCCAACGGGCAATATCCGGATAAACGCCATCTGTTGCAGGAAGTGAAGCAAAATCAAGATCAAAATTACTAGTTGAATCGGATGCGTTAAACGTATAAAAATAAGCCGTTTGAATTTTACATAGAGACGTGTCTTTGTCTGAAGATGGAGCTCCTGATAAATCGGGAGAATGGTGGTGGAAAGTAACATGAGCCGTGTCCGAAGAATTGCCCGGTAAAAGTTCAACTTTAATCGGACGGTGCCTGAAACTGTTTTCTGAAGATCCGGTAGGTATCAGGTTGGACGCTCCGGTATGGACTACCTTTTTTATTACTCCATCCTCATCTGTACTGATGATCCCTTCCGCCATAAATGTAGCATCATATACGATTGCTCCTGCATTTGGGTTATCAAGGTACAGAAAACGATCCGCAACAGCGAGTTCCCGCTGCGTAAGATCCAGTTGATTTCTCACACGTATGTGCTGTTGTTGCTCTTTTTTGTCGGTTCCGGTTAAAAGAAGATCATAAAAAGAGGAAATACTGTCCCCGGAGAAAAACTGGTAATCTCCGTACATTTCAACTAATCCGCTGTCAATGCGAAGCCGACCGTTATTGATCCAGTCCTGTTGTACTTTATAGTTGCCATCTGAGATTACAGATCCTGCATTCTGAAGCTCAAAATTTCCGGGATTCTGATCGCTGTAGGTTTGAAGAAAGCCATGGTGAGACAAGAGAGCTGAAGTACCCGAGATTACGCAATTTCCATAGGTGTGCACTTCAGCATTCCGGGCAATGAAGAAAGTATCTGCTGTAGAGAAAAGCGTTGGTTCATTTTGTGCAGAAACGGACAGACTGATCAATAGCCCAAGTAAACCGATACAGGATATGCGATAAATCATCTTTATTCTAACGTTACCTGAAATTGTTTCATTCCCTGCGGAACTTCAAAAACAGAAGGATCAAGTCGAGTTTCTTCGGCAGTAAGATTAATCGTATACGATCCGGTTGTCTTGTTTACGACAATTTTTCGGGGAAGTTTTTCAATTTGGAAGGCATCCAGTAGTTCATACAGAGGATCGTTAAAAAAAGCAGATAATCCACTGAGGTTGATGTTTTCAGGGCCAATATAGGCAATTGCTGTGCCGATGTCCGAAACCAGTGTATAGCCTTCGCAATTGAAACCATCTATCATTAATGCGTCAGTTTTGGTTTGCCGCTGAATTTTCGGGATCTGATTTTTTTCGACTTCGTCTTTCAGAATCGAGTAATATCCTTTTTCCTCGAAAAGCGGACTGTCCATACAAATTTTCACCTCCTGCCGGTTCGAAGAAACGAGAACTTTGTAGTTGCCTTCAGGTGTGTCCGAGACAATGGCAATTTGATTTCCCCGGACGAAAAAATGGAATCGGGTAGTTACACCATCCTGAATTTTAGTACAGTGAATGATGCCTTCAAACGCGACTGACGTGAAGGTCAGAAAAACACTGAATGCGATAAGAATATGTTTCATGTCTGGTTGTTATTTGGGTTAATTACCGATTTTTCCCCGAACTGAATACGATTGATAGTCCCCATCCGGAAGAGAAACGGTTCCTGAATGTTTGACAGCAAAACCGCCTGCTCCGGGAACCGAATTGTTAAACGAGTTGTTGATGAGATTGGCGAGGCTGTTCAGAGCAGATGAGAACCCGGGGATAGGAGCACAAACATTACCAATAAAAGGAATGTTTAAACAAATTTCCAGAGAAGTCCCTCCGAAATCTACAGGTTGTGAAGAAGCAGTTCCGGGTTCTCCGAAGTCACCACCTCCGCCACCTCTGGCAGTAATAGCAATAGTTCCCTGTACCGGACCCAGTGAAAAGTTTTGAGAGAAACTTTCATTCACAGGCGCTCCTTCGTCGTCATCGTATTCTGATGCTGCATTGTTTCCGTTGGACCAGATTCCTACCACGGTTGAGCAGGAACCCTGAGATCCGCCACCACCAAGTCCGTCGGGCATTCCTCCGCTTCCTCCGGCTCCTGCGGCGATACAAAGTGTGAAAGGTCCCAGGTTAATGGGTTGGAATGCACCGACTGTAAGCCCTGCTCCACCTCCCCCGTAAATCATTCCCGAGTTGCGAATTTCAGCATTACAGTTTATTTCAAAAGCTGTTCCTCCGTCTTCTCCGTTTTGCCCCATAAGCTGTGGACCGTTTCCTCCTTTTCCAAAAACATACCCCCGGTTGATAATTCCGATATTGCAATTGGGATTGATTAATCCTGTAGTAAATGCTGGGGTTGTCGCACTGGCGGAACGAATGCCAACATGATCCTCAATGGTTACAACAACACAATTGTTACCACTTACCCCGTTATTGGAAAGATCGTAGTTTACCTGATCTGTTGAAATTGTTACTTCATCACACGCCTGAAGTGTCACTTTTACTGACTTTGCAAGGGCAGTTTCTTCACAAAAAGCAAATACAGTGACAAAATGATCTCCTCCCGTTTCAAACACACTGGTTTGAATAGTAATAGTTACGGTGGTAGTTCCTCCGGTTGTTTCATACTGATCCAATCGGACAGTAGATTCCGGCGAAAACGTATGTACAACAGAAAGGTTAACCGGAAGGTTCTGACCGGAGTTGGTGGATTGACTTACAGTCACAGGAATTGTAAGAGAGAGTGTTGTAGCCCGGTTGAGTGTATAACTCGCCTGTTGAAAGGTAAGATCAAGGGCACAATCGTCACAGTTCTTTAAATAACTTGGAATCCAGCACGTACCGTTGTAAATTTCTTCCTGATTATCATCGGTATTGTAAATAATCAAACCGGTCGCCGGAGTTGTAATAGCATCGCGTTGTGCAACACTTAACCGGGGAACTAATAGTCCCTGGTGATCTGACTCAAGATGTAAAACAGCTGTCGGGTCTGGAGTAGCGGTATTAATTCCAACATTATTGTTCTGAGCAAAAACTAATGAGTGTAGAAAAACAAAGAAAAATATAATCCGTTTGCGTAGCATGATCCGATAATTTCAGCAAAATTAGAGATCATAAGTTGGCTGTAAATAAGCAGATTATTAAATATAGATTAACGGATATAAACTCAGTTTTAGCTGACTGAACTTTTTCTTGTGATTACTTTTTCATGCGCTCAATGGTCGCGGTTGTTGAAAAACCATCAACAAGATTGATTGTAACAACTTCTCCTCCGTTTTTCCGCACAATATCGGAGCCGACAATGTATTTTTTTGCGTCAGGATTGGTTTCGTTTGTGTCATAATCACCGCCTTTTACTAACACATCAGGGATGATTTTTTCAATAATTGAAAGAGGGGTCTGTTCCCCGAAAATAACAACGAAATCCACAAACCCCAATGCTGCCAACAGCATACTGCGCGCATGTTCCGGATTTACGGGGCGGTTGGGGCCTTTCGCCTGATCCCGCACTGATGCATCATCATTCATACCGATAACGAGGATGTCGCCCAATTCGGCAGCCTGAGCTAGATAAGTGATGTGTCCAAGATGAAGAATATCAAAACAACCATTTGTAAAGACAATCTTTTTACCTTCCTTCTTAAGCTCAGAAAGGTGCTGTTCCAGATCGTCGGAACCAATAATTTTATCCTTTATCTGATTCAGAATCATCTTCAGTAGTTATTTTAAAATTTTTAGAAAAGAAAAACAAAGAGATCAGTCCCAAAACGATCATCATTAATGTCTGAACTCCCCAGGTAATAGTTGCCAGAGCATAAGCGGTATCATGCGCACCGGTTCCTGTATAATCAGGAAAAGCATAAAAAGTAATTATACTACCGACAAATACAGGGTAGACACCAACACCGCCATTGGTCAGCATAATACCAATAGTTCCACCGATAAATGCCATCAGAATTCCACTTAGGGGAACTTCTTTTGTTTCTTCAAGCGAAAGAAAGCAGACTCCGAAGAAAACAACATAAAGAATCCAGATCAGAAATGAATAAAAAGTAAATGCAACAGGATTTTTGGACCTGAACACAGATAATACACCTTCTTTTATGTTTAGGAGCAGATCAACCACTTTCTTTCGCAGAGTCGGTTTTAACGCAAAAAATACAATAGCCAGCGCAAAAAGAACTACGATGGCAAGAAGGATCCACAACAGCAGATCGGATGAACCTCCGGTATTCTGAGCATCTGCCGGAAATAACTTGGCTTTTAATGCAAGAAAATCATCAAAGCTGACAGAAATAGTAAACAGAAAGATAATTCCTAAAATAGCTACATCGATTGCCCGTTCAGCGATAATCGTTCCGAAAGAACGTGCAAAAGGAATCTTATCCGACTTGACGAGCATTCCTGCCCGGGATGCTTCTCCTGCACGGGGAATGAGCATATTAACAATATACCCCACCATAATGGCATGATAGCGATGAGCAAATTTTGTCTTATACCCCATCGGCTCAAGTAAGTACTTCCATCTGTGTGCACGGGCGAGGTGACTCCCGAGACTAATAACAAGAGAAAGAAAAATCCATCCGTAATTGATCTCATACATTTTACGGAAAAAATTCTCCTTTTGAGTGTCGCTCATCTGATCATAGAAGTACCAAAAAAGATAAACCCCGACAAGTGTCGGAAGAACAATCTTGATAATTCCGATGAGTTTCTTTTTCAATTATTCGATCAGATTGGTTTGTTCATTGGGGAAAACCAGACTCGGCTTGAACGAGCGAGCCTCTTCAAAATCCATAAAACCGTATCCGATAATGATGACGATATCATTTACCGCACATCGCCTTGCTGCAGGTCCGTTAAGACAAATGGTCCCACTTCCCCTTTCACCTTTAATAACATACGTTTCAAGGCGTTCTCCGTTGTTACAGTTAACCACCTGAACACGCTCTCCTTCAATGAGGTTGGCGGCGTCCATTAGGTCTTCATCAATGGTAATACTACCAATGTAATTAAGGTCTGCCTGAGTTACCTTAACCCGGTGAATCTTTGATTTACAAACTTGAATCTGCATTTTTTCCTTTAAATACGGGACAAAGTTAAGGAATAAACTGCAGATTATCTATCAAACGGACATCACCACAATAGGCAGCGATGCAACAGATTGATCCTGAAACCCATTTGCTATGCAGTTCAGATAGGTTTTCAGGGTGAACAATGCTGATATATTCTGTTCGGATAGAAGTCATATTGAGGTACTCTCTCATCTTTTCTTTCACATCATCCGGAAGATGATCGGAACTCAACTTTTTACCTAACTGGAGCGCTTTATAAATGTGAGTAGCTTCTACTCGCTGCTCGTCAGAGAGGCGTTGATTGCGGCTGCTTTTTGCCAAACCTGAGGTTTCACGTTCGGTGGGGCAGGCAATAATTTCAAGAGGAAGTTCCAGATAATTAACCATATGTTTGATGATGGCAACCTGCTGAAAATCTTTTAACCCGAAATAGGCCTTTTGCGGTCGGATCAAATCAAAAAAGCGATAAACCACATTGACTACTCCCTCAAAATGACCGGGGCGGAAAGCTCCTTCCATAACTGTGTTAAGAGGAGCAAGTGGAACCGCTACAAGAGCAGTCTCATCCGGGTAATTGGGGTACATTTCCGTAACTGTAGGGATGAATACAGCATCGCAACCTGCACTTTGTAGCAGAAGAATGTCCTCTTCTATTGTGCGCGGGTATTTCTCCAGATCTTCCTGGTTGTTGAATTGTGTAGGATTGACAAAAACACTACAGATGACAACGTCATTTTCACTTTTTGCCTTGCGTATGAGAGAGAGGTGGCCTTCATGTAAGGCGCCCATTGTTGGAACAAACCCGGTTTTCCTTCCGGATTTCGCCTTTTCTTCCCGCCATTTACCTACTGTTTCCGCTGTATATAGCTTATCCAAAATAGTTCTTTTTTAGAGAGACAAACGGGCAAAACTATTCTTTTCTGTTGAATTTCCGCTTTTTTTTATATATTTTTGTGGTCTATTTACTAATTCGACTCTTTTATGGAGAAAAAACGAGTACTATTTGTTTCGCAGGAAATTAACCCTTTTCTGCCGAAGTCGGAAATTTCAACTGCTGTCCGTCGTTTATCACAAGGAATTCAGGAAGCGGGAAAAGAAATCAGAGTATTTATGCCAAAGTTCGGTTCTATCAATGAAAGAAGACACCAGTTGCATGAGGTGATTCGTCTTTCAGGAATGAACCTGATAATAGATGATCAGGATCATCCGCTGATAATTAAGGTAGCTTCGATCCCTTCAGCGAGAATGCAGGTATACTTTATTGATAACGAAGAGTACTTCAAGAGGAAAGCTGTTTATTGTGAAGAAAGCGGAGAGCCTTGTGCAGACAACGACGAGCGTTCTATGTTCTTCTGTAGAGGGGTTTTGGAAACCGTAAAAAAACTGGGTTGGAAACCGGATGTTATTCACTGTAACGGATGGATGACGGCATTTATGCCTATGTACCTGAAAGAAGTATACGGACAGGATCCACATTTTCAGGATACTAAAGTGATCTATTCATTGTACGAATCAGGATTTAAGGATAAGTACTGCGAAAGATTACCGGAGAAATTGAAATTTGATGGTTTCAGCGATGAAATGATTGATAAAGTGAAAGATGGGACTTGTGAATCTCTCACACATTTAGCGATGGATTACTCTGACGGTGTAATTTTATGTTCAGAGAATGTGTCAGGAAATACTAAAACTCATTTTGAGTCGTTATCTTCGCACAAGCTGGATTTTAATCCGGAAGAAACACAGGTTAAAGTTTTGTCTGATTTTATAGACAAGGTGATTGAAGAAGAGGTATTGATATCATAATGAAGAATCAAATAAAGGAAATGAAATGGCGGAGGGTGGTTAAGCTCTCCGCTTTTTTGCTGCTGATAGTAAGTGTTGTCGCTGCTTGTAAAAAAACGGAAAATATAATCGGGAAAGAAGTATATGATCCGGAAGCTTTACTAGATGCTGACGGTGTGGATACGTTTCAGTTGATCACATATTGTGAGTTGGACGACTCCGTAATCTCCAGTGGAACGAGCAATGTTTTATTAGGATCGTATAATGATCCTGTTTTCGGTGAAGTGGATGCGGGGTTTTACTCTCAGTTTCGATTGCCTACAAATAATCCTGATTTTGGAAATATCGGAGATATTATTGTCGATTCTGTAGTTTTGAGTCTTGAGTATGATGATCATTACGGAGAGGTTACAGCTCCTCAGACCTATCGGGTATACCGTATGCAGGAAGATATTTACCTGGATACTTTCTATTATAATTTTCAGGATAAGCTGACGGAAGCAACTTCTCTTGTACCTATGGGCAGTGAAGTTATTCAACCCAAACCGGGACAAGAAGTAATGCTGGCAAACGATACGCTGGATCCTCAGTTACGTATTCCGCTTGAGACCAGCTTTGGTTGGGAAATTATCAATGCATCACAGAATGGAACATTGGTAGATAATGCTACGTTCTTAGAGACATTCAAAGGGTTGTATATTACCACAGAAAATGGTCCGTGGGCGCAGGGTGAGGGATCAATTCTCATGTTGGATCTTACAGACCCTCAATCGTTGATCACCTTATACTATACACAGGCAGGAGAGAAAAAAGAATATGCACTACTCGCAAATTCATCCTGTGCCTATTACAACCGACTGAAATTTTCAAATGCAGGAAGTAAGTCCCGACTGGTACTGGATAATCCGGATCAGGGAATGTATGAATTTTATGCACAATCAGGATTGATTCGCGCAAAGATTGATTTCCCTTCTGTTAAAGACATAAACAGCAAAGCAGTAATTCACAGGGCGATTCTTTATCTCCCGGTGAGTTATTTCACTGGAGGAGAGTTCTTCCCGAGTCTGGTGACTCGTGCAATGTCGGATGTTGGAGGTGTTGGAGACAATGTCGGTATTGTCGAAGGAGAATATAACAATACCTTTAAACGCTACACTTTTGCATTGACAAATTATGTTCAGGATTTGGTTAGAGAAGGAGGATTTGCGACGGAACTAGGTGTAAAAATTGCCCCGTATTCCTTTGGTGGTTCTACAGAACGTATTGTGTTTAATGGTCCCTGGACGACCAACAAAGAAAAACCGAAATTAGTTATCACTTATACAGAGTATTAGTCTATGTGTGGAATCGTAGCGTATATCGGGAACAAAGATGCGTATCCCGTGTTAATTAAAGGTCTGAAAAGACTAGAGTATCGTGGGTATGATAGTGCTGGAGTAGCGATCATGAACAACGCCGATATTAAGACGTACAAGAAGAAGGGGAAAGTGGTGAACTTGCAGGAATTTGCTGAAAAACACGATCTTTCCGGTACGATCGGAATCGGGCATACACGTTGGGCTACGCATGGTGAGCCAAATGATCAGAATGCACACCCTCACATTTCGGGAGATGGAGATCTTGCGTTAGTGCATAATGGGATTATTGAGAATTATGATGTTCTTAAAGAAGGTCTGAAAGCACGAGGACATGTTTTTTCAAGCGAAACAGATACAGAAGTTTTAGTGCACCTTATCGAAGACATTAAACGTCACGAGAAAGTTGATCTTGAAGAAGCAGTTCGGCTGGCATTAAGTAGTGTCGTGGGTGCATATGCTATTGTTGTGCTTTCAAAAGAAGAACCGAACCGTATTGTAGCGGCAAGAAAATCCAGTCCTCTAGTAGTGGGTATTGCAGATAACAATGAATTTTATCTGGCTTCAGATGCAACTCCTATTGTAGAGTATACAAAGAATGTGGTTTACCTGGAAGATGAAGAGATTGCAATCATAGACCGGGAAACTGGATTGAAGATTATCGATATTCGAAACCGGGAACAAACACCTTACGTGCAGCAACTGGAATTAGAGTTGGAAGCATTGGAAAAAGGCGGATACGAGCATTTCATGTTAAAGGAAATCTATGAGCAGCCTCGTTCTATTTACGATTGTTTCCGCGGAAGATTAAACGTAGAAGAAGGTTGGGTAGGTCTTGGCGGAATCAAGGACTACGAACGGAAGTTGGTAAATGCTAACCGGATTATTATGGTGGCCTGTGGTACATCCTGGCATGCTGCGCAAGTTGGGGAATACCTGATTGAAGACCTGGCCAGAATTCCGGTAGAAGTTGAATATGCAAGTGAATTTCGGTACAGAAACCCGATCATTAATGAAAATGATGTGGTAATTGCAATTTCTCAGTCTGGAGAAACAGCCGATACACTGGCAGCAATAGGGCTTGCTAAATCAAAAGGCGCTACCATTCTTGGAATATGTAATGTCGTAGGATCTTCGATATCCCGTGTTACGGATGCCGGTTCCTATACACACGCAGGTCCTGAGATCGGAGTGGCTTCTACTAAGGCTTTTACTGCTCAGGTAACCGTACTGACGTTAATGGCGCTTTCCATTGCCCGTAAAAAGGGTACACTTGGTGAGTCAAGACTGCGTGCCCTGTTGGGTGATCTGGAAGCAATTCCTGCGAAGGTCGAGAAAGTACTTGAAAAGAGTAATATTGTTGAAGAGGTGGCGGCAGTGTATAAAAATGCTGCTAACGCGTTGTACCTGGGAAGAGGAAATTGTTTTCCTGTAGCTCTTGAAGGTGCGTTGAAGTTAAAGGAAATCTCTTATATCCATGCAGAGGGATACCCGGCTGCGGAAATGAAACACGGTCCGATTGCACTTATTGACGAAGAGATGCCCGTAATCGTTTTAGCGACAAAAGGGACTTCGTATGAAAAAGTAGTGTCCAATATTCAGGAAGTAAAAGCCCGCAAAGGAAAAATTATAGCGATTATTACCGAAGGGGATGTGCAGGTAAAAGAACTGGCAGATCATTATATTGAAATTCCGGATACGGATGAAAATCTGGTTCCTTTATTGGCAACCATTCCTTTACAATTGTTCTCCTATTACGTGGCAGTAATGCGAGGATGTAATGTGGATCAACCGAGAAATCTTGCGAAATCAGTTACGGTAGAATAACCGTATAAAAGATATAAAATAAGAAAGGGATGCCGTTTGAGCATCCCTTTTTTTATGAAGTTATGAAAGAATAAACTAGAATGTGAATCCGTATTTTATACTGATTCCTACTCCTGGTTTGTATGATGTGTAAAACTGGTCTTCCGCACCGTGCGATTTGTACACCAGTGATACATCGTCGTTTAATAGGTTTGAAACCGTCAGTGTAAGTCTTGATCGTGACTTTTTACCAAAGTTTCGGTAAGCATTAAAATTAAGACTGTGGAAAGGAACTGTATACACATCCGGTACACGCCCGGAACCGATAATTGTCAATTGTTCTCCCTGTACATTGTATGCAAGAGAAATGCTGGTCTGGCTTTCAGGAATTTCATACGAAAGACCTGCGTTGATAGCGAATGGTGATTGTCCTGTCATTGGGCGATAGTCTTTTAGTACTTCTCCCTCGCGCAGGTTCGTTTCCCGTAATTCGTACTCTGTTTGCTCTCCATCTACCAGTACATCGTGCATATTTACACGTGACTGTACAAAGGAAGCATTCAGGTTAAAAAAGAATCGGCTGAAAAACTTCGATTTAGATTCTTTTGCAAATGCTTTTCTGAACTCAACTTCTGCTCCGAGAAGATCAGCTTCCCCTGAATTACGAGGTTTGATATTGTCGGGCTGCTGTGGAAATGCAACCATTTCGATATGTCCGTCAAATTGCTTGTAGAACACAGAAACAGCGATTACTTCACGCGGAGTGATAAAAAACTCATAGCGGAAATCATAGTTGTTGACACGTGTCTGATTCAGATCGATGTTACCGTTAAATGTACGCTTGGTAATCGGGTCATAGATCTGGGCAATTGACTTTTCGCGGAAACTCGGACGTGCAACCGTCTGGTTAAAACCAAGACGGAAGTTCATACGTTCAGTAACTCCGTATACAACATTGGCAGAAGGAAGAATGTTAAGTTCATTCATCGTATTCTGATCCGTATAGATTACGTCACCATTGTTGTTTTGTCCGGTATAGAACATATCTACTTTTTCAACACGCACACCATATACAAGTTTCAGTTTTTTCCATAAACTGTGTTGCGCCATCACATAACCTCCGAACACATTTTGACGTGCAGAATAGTTATTAGCCGGCTGATAGTTTCCTATCGTATAGGTACCGTTTCTGTAATTGGGCGAAGTAGGATCCGCAGACCAGATCTGGTCATCCTGTAAAAACCAGTCAGGATCTAACTTGATGTCGTTCAGGTTTGTTCTTCTGTGTTTGAATGAGAATACTTCAAAATCACGGAATTTTAAAGCGGCGAGAGCACCTGTCTTAATGAAGGCTTTCTTGTTTTTTCCAACCGGAATTTTAAAATCGATCTTAAAGTTCTCACTGAACTCATTCAAATCCCTCCAGAATCGATCTATTCCGGAACCGTTCCCTGTACTCATAGTTGTATCACCGTCTGTTACAGAGATACGTGTTTCGCGGAAATCAGGGTCGTAAACACGAGAGTAAGAAAATGCATTGTTCCACTCCATTTCAAATCCTTTGAACTTGTGCGTTCCTCCCAACAGGAAAGAAGACAGCGTCCGGGAAGTATATGTCAATACATTCTCGATCAATCGGGCCTGATTCTGGTTGAAATCCTGATTTACACGTTGAGCAGCGGAAGATTCTCCTCCCTGAACACCCAAAAGTGTTGCTGTGATCGTACTCTTTTTTGTTTTGATAGAACCGGAAACAAGAGCACTCATCAACGTGTTGTTTTTTCCGACATTACCAATACGTGTAATGTTTTTCAATAATTCGTGCTGTGATTTATCTGTATCTTTCAGGTAATCATTGGACTGAAAGTCACGATAGAAAACGTGCTCGTTGGAATAGTTAAGAACAACATTATATCCGAGCGTCAGTCCTTCTTTCTTATTAATTTGATTTCCGTGATAAATAGAGAAAGATCCGTTCGGAAGTGCAGTTTTGGATTTAGCACTTAACTCAGGGTTAAAGGAGCGTGTTACATCTTCCAGATAGGGGTCTGCAAGCACTTCATCCGGAATCTTTACTTTCGGGTTAAAGTTAAGTTTACGGGAACCGTTATCAAAACCTGCCCAGTCAAGACCTCCCCGGTCGTATAGGATATAATCTTTATTGAATGTCATTCCCGGAGTAAACCCGATACCAACACCAATTTGTGTTGTTTTTGATTCCGGAAATTTCTTCGTTACAACATCTACCATTCCTCCCGTAAAGTCTCCGTATAGGTCTGGAGAGAAAGTTTTAAATACAGAAACATTTTCCAGAACAGCAGTCGGGAAAATATCCAGTTGTACTGAGTTTCCGTCGGGATCAAGTCCCGGGATCATCATTCCATTTAACGTGGTAATTGTATATCGGTCTCCAAGCCCCCGTACATATACGTTTTTACCATTTTGAACTGTTACTCCGGTTACACGTTTGATTGCTCCGGACAAATCAGAATCACCTACTTTTCGGAAGGATTGTGCCGAAAGCCCATCAGAGACAACGGCTGCATTTTTACGTTCCATCAAAATCGCAACATCTGAATCCTGACGACGTGCTTCATAAACTACTTCTACTACAGCAAGTGTTTTACTGGTTAGTACAACGTCAAGCATTGTTGATTCGCCCGGTTTTATTTCAAGTTCTTTGAAAACCTGTGGCTGATATCCAACAAAAGAAACCTCAACTGTGTATTTACCGGGAGTAACCTGGATTGAATAATTTCCGTCAAAATCGGAGATTGCTCCGACACCGGAAAGTTCCATTACGCGAACAGTAGCACCATAAAGAGGACCACCCTCTTCTCCGTCTGCAATATTACCGCGTAAAAAACCTTTATTCTCTTGTCCAAAGACAACTGTCGAACTGAGAAGTAGTACAACAAAAGAGAAAAACTTAAACATAGCTAGTGATTTTATTTTTATTACATAACCCCGGGACTATTAATCCCGGGGTAGTTGAAAGTAAATTTTGTTTTTATCTTACAATTGTCCACGCTCAGCAGCAAGAGTCCAAGAGAAGATTGAAGTTGAAACTGTAGCTCCGGATCCTGCTCCGTTAATTTCTCCTTCAGCAGCCGTTTGATCGTTCGCTACTTCAGTTGGACAAACTCCGGCAGTGCTTGGGTATACTGATACAGTCTCAGAGATTGCACAGTTTACAAAGCTAAGGTCACCGGCAACCAATCTTGAAAGTGCATCCGCTTGTTGCTCACATGCGTCATTGTACTTTGTTCTGATTTTGATTGCTTTTCCACCGATCGAAGTGTAATCAAATGTTACATTCTCGATAGTTCCTTGTGCTTTATCTTTAAAGTCAGCTGGAGATCCGTCTGTTGCTCCGTCAGACTTAACAAGTCCGTTACGCAAAGTGAATTTTCCAGTTGTGTAAGTTGTTCCTTCAGGACCATCGATCTCAAGACCTTCGTCAGTTCCGATTCCGTCTCCGTGCATAACGATAAAGTTTTCGATAGTACCTGAGTAGTTCATGTCAAGATCCAACCCATCATCTCCCTGATAGTATACCAAAGCGTTGTCGATATTTACAGTTCCACCAAAACACTCGATACCATCATCCAATGTTGCGTAGATCTCAATGTTTGAAATTTCAGTAGTAGAACCAACACCACCAAGTGTCAATCCGTTTAGCTCATTTCCTTCTCCGATTGAAATACCACCGTGACGGATAGAGATGTATTTAAGTTTCCCTGAGTAATCATTTGGGTTAGTTCCTCCGAAAAGTCCCTGACCATCACCAGCAGGAATTCCTTCAAGGTTTGTTTCTGTATCTCCGGACTGAGCTGAGATAGGAGCACGACCAAGGATAGCAAGACCACCCCATTTTTCATTGTCAGTTCTTGAAAGGTTAGATCCGGCTGTTTCTCCTACTTTGATATTGTCAAGGATAGAAGTAAAGATAATTGGTTGAGAAGCAGTTCCTTCAGCCAAAAGAATACCACCTCTTTGAACGATAAGAGCAGAAGCAAGAGATTCCTGTCCTTCAGCACCTTTAATAATAGTTCCCGGTTGGATTGTCAAAGTAACCCCGTCCGGAACATATACTTTTCCGTTAAGTACCCAGATCTTATCTGCTGTCCATGTTTCATTTGCAGTCAAAGTACCAGACTTGTTTACTGTACCTTCAACCTGTGTGTACGTACAAGATCCGTCATCTTTTTTCGCATCTTCGCTATAATTATTAGCATTAGGATCTGTACAACCTTCTTTTTTACAAGAAGTAGACATCATTGCTGTCCCTCCGATTAGAAGTGCAGCCGCAATTGTTTTGAATTCTAGTTTCATAACTTTCATTAAATTGTTTGGTGCAAAGTAAGACCTACCTTGTTATTCCATTATTTAAGCAATGTTATGTTCGTGTTAAGCAATGGTAATACATAGTTGGGTGTTCTTATAAATTATTGTTTTTCAAATAATTACATTTTTTAAAAGGTCAGGGATTAAAGATTTCTTAACGTTTACCAAATATCCTTAATGATTGAATAACACTGTTGTAAGATTCTACCCATATTGCTGTTGTAGTTTCGCAATGCTAAATAGTAAGAAGATGAAAGAAACAATTCTATTGGTAGATGATGAGCCTGATATTTTAGAGTTTTTAAAATACAATCTGAAGAAAGCCGGATACATTGTAGAAACAGCAAACAACGGAAGAGAAGGAATTGAGAGAGCGAAGGAGGTAAAGCCCTCACTTATTTTGCTTGATGTGATGATGCCGGAAGTCGATGGAATTGAAGTCTGTCATGTACTGCGCAGTGAAATGAAAAATGAAAACCCGCTGATTGCTTTTCTTACGTCCCGTTCTGAAGATTATTCGCAAGTAGCCGGTTTTGAAGCCGGGGGAGATGATTATATCACCAAACCAATTCGTCCGAGGTTACTGATCAGTAAGGTTGAAGCATTGTTGAGAAGAAAGAATCGTTCATTTAGCTCCAGTGCTATTGATAATGAACTTTTCAGACTGGACAGAGACCGTTTTTTATTAGTGGTTAACGGAGAAGAATTCCAATTGCCGCGAAAGGAGTTTGAATTACTGGCATTGCTTACTTCCAAACCCGGGTATGTTTTTACACGTGATAAGATAATGACCGACGTATGGGGGAATGATACCGTTGTAGGTGAAAGAACAATTGATGTTCATATCAGAAAATTGCGTGAAAAGATAGGAGATGATTATATTCGAACAATTAAAGGAGTCGGATATACGTTTAAGGGGTAATTGAGAAATATAAAACCATATCAAATTATACTGGGAACCAGTGCGATAGTTGTTGTTATCGTATGGGTTTTGCTATTCCTGTTTTGCAGGTATATTGGAGAGATTGATTATTTATATATCTTTTTGTTCGGATTACTTGTAGGCGGTTTGTCTTTTGTTATCCATTTTATATCTGTAGAGCGTTTTCTACACAGCCGGATTAAATTTATTTACCGGGCTATCCGGAAAGGAAAAATGACGCGTGAAACAGACTTTCACATCAGTATGAAAGAAGATGTGCTGAGAAATGTCACGGTAGAAGCAAAAAAATTTCTGGAGCAAAGGAATACAGAGATTTCGAAACTTAAGGAACAGGAAGAGTTCAGAAGAGAGTTTCTGGGAAACCTGGCTCATGAATTAAAAACACCTGTTTTTTCTATTCAGGGGTATATTCTGACGCTTTTGGAAGGTGGTTTGGAAGATGAAAATGTAAACCGTTTATTTCTGGAACGAGCATCGAAAGCGGTGGACAGAATGACCGGTATTTTGGATGATTTGGACGAAATAACGAAGCTTGAAGCCGATAAGATTAAATTACTGATTAAACGTTTTGATATTATTGACCTTGCTAAAGATGTGATGGAAAGTCTGGACTTTTTAGCAAAAGAAAAGAACATTACACTCAGATTTGCCAAAAAATACGACCCGATTTATGTAAAGGCAGATCGGGGAAAAATTGGTCAGGTACTCACGAACCTGATTAAAAATTCGATCAGCTACGGAAGCGAGAACGGAGAAACAACCATCCGGCTATTCCCGATGGAAGATACCATTCTTATCGAAGTAGCAGATAACGGTGCGGGGATTGAAGAAGAAGAACTCCCCCGTCTTTTTGAACGCTTTTACCGGGTCGAAAAAAGCCGTAACCGTCATGAGGGAGGTTCCGGGTTGGGGCTTTCCATTGTGAAGCATATTATTGAATCGCATGGACAAACTATTAACGTCCGAAGTACGGTGGATGTAGGTTCTACATTCTCATTTACACTTGAAAAAGGCTAAACTGACAAAAATCAGCACCAAAAACAGTGTTGGTTATTTCTTACTCTCAATGTTTTTCCTTTTTTTGCAAGTAAAAAATTTACTATGAGTATTTTAGTTTCGAACGATCGAATCCTTTCCGATATACAGCGTGAATTCAGCGAGAAATTTTCATTCTTAAAGATTGAGTTTTATCACGGAGAACATGATGAAGGTGAGGGTTCTTCGGATAAAAGAATGATTGATACTTCGTTGTCGGTAGGCCAATTGCGAAACGGGGATGCTACCACCGAGTTTAGCATTCATGGAAATCTGAAAACAGCAACTTTTGAAGAAACATGGCAGGAAACATTCGGTTTTTCAGTTCAGGTATTCAGAAAATCGGGAAATGTTTGGTTGCAAACTACGACAACTGATTCGTGGACACTGGCAGAGCAGCAACGCGAAGCAGAAGAGTCAGCTAGTCTGTAACGGAGGCTGTTTCAGGAATGATTTTCCCGTAGGCTGTTTTATATAGCAAAACACCATTTTTTAAACTGTAGACTTCCTGTGCGCCACGTGCAGTTTCTTCAGGATCAAATTCGATTTTCTGAGAACAACTATCGGCCAGGTATTTTTCATCGAAATGTGTGATGACCTGTCCGGCATGGTATTTCTGAACAATGTGGTCTGTATCACCAACGCCAGCGTTACAGACCAGAGGAATTTGCATTGCCATAAGCTCTCCCTGTTTGGTCGGTGAGCTTGCCATCTTTGAATAAGTCGGCCGAATAAAGAAAATGGACAGGTCAAAAATGGAGATATGCAGGGGCACTTTGTCGTGTGTGCAGGAAGTAACGATAATGTGGTCGGGATTAATTCCGCGTTCCTCTGCCTTGATGACAATATTCTCCCGTTTTTCACCACTTACGAATAAAAACCGGGCGGTGGGCTGTTTCGTTTGAAGAACGGAAAAATAGTCCAGCATTTCTTCCAGCATATACCAGGTGCCAATAGAGCCAACATACCCGAGAACGAAATCAGTATCAGAAATCCCCAGTTGATTGCGTAGCTGTTGCTCGTCCTGTACCGTTACATTTTCCGGATTAAATAGATTCAGGTCGGCACAACAGGGAATAACCGTGATCCGTTCTCCAGGCGTACCGCGTGATACTAACTCTTGTTTGGCACGTTCGGTTAAAGAAATAATATGATCTGATTTTTCAAGAAATTCGGACTCTTTCCGTTTGAAAAAATTGTAGATTATTCTATAAACCGGGCTGCTCAAATTCCAGATACCGCCTTCTACTCTCTCATCGGCCCAAAAGCCGCGCATATCAAACAAAAACGGAGTGTCAAAACGTTTCTTCATCCTAAGACCAACCATTGCTGAGATGTAGCTACGGCAATGTACGAGATGGAAATAATGTTTTCTATGAAGGTCAAAAGCTAGTTTTCGCATCGTGCGGATATCCCGTAATGTAGACAATACGGGTGGTTTTTTTCTGTACTGTTGCGGATGCCATGAGATTCCTGATTTCTCACAAAATTGCTGAATAGCTTGTTTATTCTGCTGATAACGTTCCGGTTTTTCGAAGCTGATCAGGTGAAAGGAAAAACCTTCTTTTGACAGTTCCCTAAGGTAAGGTAAAACCTGTGACTGACCTAAAGGATCAGTCATTCCGTCGTAAGAGATGTATAGTACATTATATCCCACCGTGTAAAGGTACAATTTCACAGGCGAAAACAGAGAAGTAAACCCGTTAAAAAGCGGGATACTCTTTATTTTTTATGCGTATACTGTTATTACTTCATTTTTCTGTAACTTTGTCGTATATATCAAATTTTGATACAATGATTTTAGGTGTATTTGGTCCCTGGCAAGTTATTTTGATTGTAGCGATTGTGCTACTTTTATTCGGTGGAAGAAAAATTCCGGAACTGATGAAAGGACTTGGAAAAGGGATGAAAGAGTTCAAAGATGCTTCTAACGGATCAGCTGATAAGAAAGACGATTCAGGAGAAGAGGAAAAAAAATAATCAGATTCATGTATAATAATTTTGCTGAAGTAAAACAGGCACTCGCTTCGGGTAGTTCGGTATTGGATATAGTCAATACATATCTGGGTGAGATTGAACGCCGGAAAGAACTGAATGCTTTTTTAGAAGTTTTTGAGGACACAGTCCGAGAACAGGCGAAACGAGTCGATGAGAAAATAAAATCTGGAACTCAGGGACGCCTTGCGGGGATGGTAATTGGTCTGAAGGATAACATCTGTTTCAAAGGACATAAGGTTTCTGCTTCATCAAAAATATTAGAAGGGTTTGAATCACTCTATAGCGCTACGGTAGTTGAACGGCTACTGGTGGAAGATGCAGTAATAATCGGACGACTCAATTGTGATGAGTTTGCGATGGGGAGTTCCAATGAGAATTCTGCATTTGGACCGGTGAAAAACGTAGTAAATACTTCCTGTGTTCCCGGCGGATCTTCAGGTGGATCTGCTGTTGCAGTAGCTGCCGGACTTTGTACGGTTGCATTGGGAAGTGATACGGGAGGATCAATTCGTCAACCAGCATCGTTTACCGGAACAATCGGTGTAAAACCGACTTATGGACGTGTAAGCCGTTATGGTTTGATAGCGTATGCCTCCTCATTTGATCAGATCGGACCTTTTACGAATTCGGTTGAAGATGCAGCACTGGTATTAGAAGTAATTGCGGGAAAAGATGAGTACGATACGACTGCTTCATCCCGACCGGTTGGAGAGTATACTCTTTCTGACACACCTTCTCCCAGAAAAATTGCAGTTATTCGCGAAGCAGCGAATCACGAAGGAGTAAATGAAGAAGTGCGGACAAAATTCGAGCAACTGATCCGACAATTAAAAGCTGCAGGTCATCAGGTAGAGGAAGTAAGCTTTCCATACATGGAGCAGATGGTACCAACGTATTATGTACTGACAACAGCGGAAGCTTCTTCCAATTTGTCACGTTTTGACGGAGTACATTACGGACATCGCAGCCAGGTTGCCGAAGGAGTAGAACAAACGTATACAAAATCCAGAACAGAAGGTTTTGGACCGGAAGTAAAACGAAGAATTATGGCGGGTACTTTTGTGCTTTCACACGGGTACTATGACGCTTATTATACAAAAGCACAAAAAGTAAGGAGAGTTTTGCGGGATAAAACAGATGAAATTTTCGCTGATTTTGATTTTGTCCTTCTTCCTACAACACCAGATGCCGCTTTTGAGTTGAATGCAGTGAGTGATCCGATTCAAATGTATTTGCAGGATATTTTTACCGTTCACGCTAATCATACAGGAAACCCTGCAATTTCTCTTCCTTTAGGTAAAAAATCGGACGGAATGCCTTTTGGTATTCAGCTTATGGCTAATCATTTCGAAGAAAAGTCACTGTTAGAGTTCAGTGATTATCTGATGAAAATGAATTAGTTTTGAGCATGAGGAATTGCCTGACAATAGCATTGATTTTATTTAGTTTTTCTGGTGTATTCAGTCAGGAAAACAACACAGGACCTTCTGTTGAGAATGAAGATACGTTGGTTTTCGAGCGCTTCATGGAAACAATGGAGGAAAGCTTACGTCTTTATCGTGAAGAGTGGACAGTTGACGAAGACTATGATTCGATAACCCGGGCGTTAGGATACGAAGAAGATCATGTACCGGTATTTAGTGATTCTGTAATTTGTCAGCGACTTATTGATCTGGACAAAACATCTCCATATCCGTTTGATTGTCATCCTTCGGTGCTGAAAAACATTCAGTTCTTTAACGAGAAAAGAAGAAGTTTTATCAAAGTTACATTAGGACGATCGCGGTTGTATTTTGATATGTTCGAAGCAACACTGGATAAATATAACCTGCCTTTGGAGTTGAAATACCTTGCCGTTATAGAAAGCGGGCTTCGTCCTCAGGTGCGTTCGCGTGCCGGGGCAATGGGACTTTGGCAGTTTATGTATGCTACCGGGAAAATGTACGGATTAACTCAGAATTCGTATGTAGACGAGCGAATGGATCCGGTCAAGGCAACGGATGCAGCCTGTAGATATTTGAAGCGATTGTATGAAATGTACGAAGACTGGAATATGGCACTTGCGGCCTATAATGCCGGTCCGGGAAATGTAAACAAAGCTATCCGGCGTTCGGGAGGTAAAATGACGTACTGGGAAATACGCCCTTTTTTACCAAAAGAAACACAGGGGTATGTTCCTAATTTTATTACGGTGGCGTACATGATGACCAATCATACACTGCATAACCTGATTCCTGCTCCTGCTCCTGCACTTGCACATGAAATTGATACCGTTTGTTTAAAACAGGGCATACGTATGCGTACATTGGAAACTGTTTTGGACTGGTCATCTGATAACATTCATTTACTGAATCCGATCTATAAACACGATGTAATTCCTGATACAGATCCGAAACAGTGTATTTCTATTCCTCTTGAGAAAGTAGGACTATTTATTGAGCTGGAGGATAGTTTATATCGAACAGACAGCTTGTTTTTCCACAAACCGCTTCCGGGACATGAAGGTACGGAAGAACGTACAATTTCCACTTCTTATCACAAAGTAAGAAGCGGGGAGACTCTGGGGGCAATAGCAAGAAAGTACAGAACAACAGTAAAGGACCTGATGAATTGGAATAATTTGAAATCAACCCACTTGAAAATCGGTCAGACGTTACGCGTTGAAAAGGCCAGTAGTTCAGGTTCTTCCAATGTGTCCGGAAATACCAGTTCAGGACCCGCCAAATACCATACCATCAGATCGGGAGAAAACTTCTGGAGCATCGCCCAAAAATATGGCACGACTGTTGATGCAATACAGAGATTAAACCCCGGTGTTAGGTCATCTAACCTGAAGATCGGGCAGAGAATACGTATTCAATAAGTAAGGCGGTTAATGCTGTCTTGAAACGATGATGCACATGAAAAGAATTACATTTTTTATTGCGCTGGCTTTTTTGCTATTTGCCTGTGACGACTTTACCAAAGGAAAAAAAGGAGGTGCGCTTGCGACCGGAAAACCAGGCGAAGTTTTAGTGGTATGTACGGATGATCTTTGGAACAGCGGAGAAATTGACTCACTGATTTACGCACTTGCTAAAGAAGAGGAACCTTATTACCCCTTGGAATATGCATTCAAGTTTTATCAAAAAAATGCCGGAGGATTTAATCACATTCACAAAAAGGTACGAAATATTCTGATTGTCCAACAGCAGAATAATGCCCAGTTTTCTCCTGCTAAAGTGGAATTTGTTAGAGATAAATGGGTAAAGGGACAATTGGTGACCGAAGTGACATTTAAAGAGAAGGCAGATTTGCTTCAGGTTGCTAAATACGATGCCGAAAAAATTGCCCATCGCTTTGAGGAAAGTGAAATTGATCGTATTGTCGACGCAAACCGGTTGGCAAAAATGAAACCATTGGCAAAAAAGATTTATGAAAAATATGGTGTGTACCTTGATTTCCCTTCCGGATCGGAAGTAAAATCGGATAAAGATATTTTTTTACGAATAGATATCCCGGAACGGTCGAGGGAAATGAAACTGGATGGAGGGCCTGCGTATGAAACACAGCGGGCTAATTTTATCCTTTCATCCTGGTTGATGTGGCAGGTTGATTATACGAAAAAGGAACAACTGGAGCCGGAGAACTTATTGCATCTACAGGACAGTATTCTGAAGATTTACGCACCGCACCACAAAGAGGGAGCTTACATGGCAACAGAATATGACAGCCTTGTATATCCGGTTTCTCAGGTGTTTGAATACAATGACCTCTATACCGTTGAAATAAAGGGACAGTATCGTATGAACGGAAGAGATGATGTGTTTATGGGGGGACCATTTGTGAGTTATTCGTTTGTTCATCCCAAAACCAACAAACTAATTACAATGTTTGGAATGGTGCACGGTCCCAGCGAGCCATTAATTAATTATATACGGGAGCATAAGGGACTTTTCCGCACATTACATCTGGAATAAATTTTCGTAGAAATACTGTGCCTTCTGGCTTTCAACCGGTTTACGTTTCTAAAGTAGAATTTAACAAATAAGCGTATACTAAAAGAGCAAAATTTTAGTTATATTTAAGGAAACAAAAACCAGAAATTATGTTAGAATTGTGCAAGGAAATTTTAGCAAAGGTTAGTTTTGATCGTTACCTTTTCCAAAAAGAGTTAAAGAAAGCGATAAAGTGGATTAAAAGCCCATCAGAACTGAGCCAATTGAAAGCCTGGTGCATTCGGGAGTTCGGTGAAAAATATCCGACAATTATTGAAAGAACATTTAGCACGGCGGTTGCCTGAAATGAAAATTGAGAAGAGAAAGCGGGTATTTTACCCGCTTTTTTTGTACGAAAAAGATAGATTAGATACGTCGTAATTGAATTAATAAATGGAAACAAAAAAGTGGATGAAATGGCTTCCGGTAATTTTGTTCATCATTACAGGAATCGAAATTTGGGCAGATCTTACTGACAAAATTGGATTAGTCTATCTGACCAAACCTATGTTGCTGCTACTGCTTGTTAGTACTGTGATTCTGTATCGAAAAGCGTTTGTGTCGAAGGCTGCATTTACCTTTTTATTAGCAGCACTTATTTTATCACTGGGAGGAGACATTTTTCTTATGATTCGTGAAACAGACTTGTTTGTTCCCGGATTAGCCAGTTTCCTACTGGCGCATGTGTCGTATTGTTTTCTCTTTTGGAAAGATATCCGGCGAAATAGTGAGGGAAAAAGGGATGTTTATACGTGGCAATACATCATTGTATTTCTCTTATTGTCATTTCTCGTGATTCTTCTTGGTGTTCTTCTTCCTCATATTGCGGCAAACAGCGAAACAAAGGCTCTGGTCATTCCTGTAACGATTTATGCGATCGTAATTACAACTATGGGAATTTTCGCCCTTTTACGCAGAGGAATCAATGTCCGCTCTTTTAGGTTGGGTTTAATAGGAGCTCTTTTTTTTATCGTTAGCGATACGGTGCTTGCTCTCTCCCTTTTTATGGACATAATTCCTTATTCTACTCTTTGGATCATGAGTACCTATGTGCTGGCGCAGTACCTGATAACGCGCAGTACCCTGATTAATAATACAATTCCGGTTACAAGTAATTAATCTCTGATTTGAAGAATACTTTGCAGGTTCTCAATCGCTTCCTGCATGGTAGCTACGGAGTTATATACCAGACGAAGTTTATTGTTCTTTTCGCTCATATTAACCCCGGTCGGACCACTTTGTATGTATTTTAGAACCTGTGTAAAACGTGGGGACTGGTAATAAGGAGAATCCTGATTTGTAACGAAGTAACCAATCATTTTTCCGGCTTTAAATACAAGTTTTTCAAAACCGATCTCACGGGCAATCCAACGCAATTCCATAGAAAGGAACAGATCTTCCACCTGATAAGGAACCTGACCAAAACGGTCGATCAGATTCTTTCTGAACTCTACCAGAGCTGTTTTGTCCGAAAGATTATCCAGTTCCTGATACAGGCTCAATCGTTCTGCTACATTGTTAACATAATCATCTGGAATTCGAACTTCAAGATCCGTTTCGAGAATGCAGTCGGCTGTGTAATAATCCTGCCCCGGCATTTTATCATATTGGGTATCTTTGAACAACTCCTTAAACTCATTCTCACGCAGTTCTTCAATCGCTTCATTCAGTATTTTCTGATACATCTCAAAACCGATGTCGGCAATGAAACCGCTTTGTTCGGCACCGAGCATGTTTCCTGCACCCCGGATATCCAAATCTTTCATGGCAATGTTAAATCCGGATCCCAGATCACTGAATTGTACCAAAGCTTCCAGACGTTTACGGGCTTCTGTTGTAAGATTATGAGCTCTGGGAGCAATGAGATAACAGAAACCTTTCTTATTAGAACGGCCTACACGTCCGCGCAACTGGTGCAGATCACTCAGTCCGAAGTTCTGGGCATCATTAATGATAATCGTATTGGCATTGGAAATGTCAATTCCCGATTCGATAATCGTGGTGGCAAGAAGGACATCGTATTCGCCTTCAATAAAGCCCATCATGATCTTTTCGAGCTGCTTTCCGTCCATTTGTCCGTGTCCTATAGCAACCCGGGTTCCCGGAACAAGTCGCTGAATCATACCGGATACCTCCATGATGTTTTGAAGGCGATTGTGTACGAAATAGACCTGTCCTCCTCTGGAAATTTCATACGATATGGCATCACGTATGGCTTCTTCGTCAAAAGCGATATGCTGAGTGAGTACCGGCTGACGGTTCGGGGGAGGTGTATTGATAATACTGAGGTCACGGGCTCCCATTAATGAAAATTGCAAGGTTCTGGGGATAGGAGTGGCGGTTAATGTCAGGGTATCAACCGTCTCTTTCATCAGTTTCAACTTATCTTTTACCGCTACCCCAAACTTCTGTTCTTCATCAATAATCATTAATCCAAGATCTTTGAACTTGACATTTTTTCCGACAATTTTATGTGTTCCGATCAAAATATCAATCTCTCCTGCCGCCAGTTTTTTTAGCGTCTCAGTTACTTGTTTTGCTGTTTTAAAACGGTTGATATAATCAACGGTACAGGGGAAGTCTTTCAGACGTTCTTTAAACGTACGGTAGTGCTGTAGTGATAGGATCGTTGTGGGCACAAGTATCGCAACTTGTTTACTATCTGTTACGGCTTTGAAGGCAGCGCGAATGGCAACTTCCGTTTTACCGAACCCTACATCTCCGCACACCAGTCTGTCCATGGGCGTGGCGGATTCCATGTCTTCTTTGATGGCTACCGTTGTTTTTAACTGATCGGGCGTATCCTCGTACATGAAAGAAGCTTCCAGCTCATTCTGTAAATACGTATCGGGAGAAAAAGCAAAGCCGGGCTGGCTTTTCCGTTTCGCATATAACTGGATGAGATCAAAGGCAATTTCTTTGATCTTTTTCTTTGTTTTGTTTTTCAGATTGGACCAGGCTTGTGTGCCCAGTTTATTCATTTTCGGAACGGTTCCTTCTTTGCCGGTAAACTTGGAAATTCTGTGCAGCGAGTGGATAGAGACGTACAATACGTCGTTATCTTTATAAATTAACCGTATGGCTTCCTGCGGCTTTCCGTTAACATCGATCATCTCCAGTCCGGAGAATTGCCCGACTCCATGATCAATGTGTGTTACATAATCTCCTTTCTGAAGATTATAAATTTCTTTTAGCGTAAGTGCCTGCTTTGCCTGCCTGAAGCCTTCTTTGAGTTTAAAGCGATGGTAACGTTCAAAAATCTGGTGATCGGTATAGCACACCAGTTTTAATTGTTCGGAGATGAATCCTTCATGAATCGCGATGGGCATAGGAGAAAATTCTACTTCAGCACCTATGTCCTCAAAGATATCGTAAAGTCGCTCAATCTGCTTGGGTTGGTTTGAAAAGATCAGGTTGTCCATACCCATTTTTCGGCGGGCAATCAGATCGTCGCGTAACATTTCAAAATTCTTATTGAATGCCGGCTGACCTTTGAAATCAAATCGCACCTGTAAATCTGATTGAAACGTATTTTCGTTTCCGAATTCGATAACTGTGAAATCGGCAATTTCTTTTTTCCAATCGGATTTATGGTAATACAATTCACTGGGAATCCGATGTTTTACAGGGCTATCACCGAGTTGATCGTATATTTTTACCGCTTTTTCATAATCCTGATCCAAACGACCCTCCATCAAATCGTATGATTTTAGCCAGATTGTCGATTGGTTACCTGCAAACTGTAGAAAAGAAGCATTGATTTCCTGCACGATCTTTCCCTGCACGTTAGGAACGATAGAGAAAAATTCATGTGATTTGAAACTCAACTGGTTTACGGGATCAAAATTCCGGATGGAGTCCACTTCATCCCCGAAAAATTCTATCCGGAAGGGGTTGTCGTTAGAATACGAAAAAACATCCAAAATTCCCCCGCGTATTGAAAACTGTCCCGGTTCGTATACAAAATCAACGCGCTCAAAACCGTATTCCATCAATACCTCATTCAGAAAATCCAGACCGTATTCCCTTCCTTTTTCAATCCGGAAGGTATTTTTGGTCAGGTTCTGTTTGGTGGGTACTTTTTCAAATAAAGCTTTGGGATAGGTGACAACCCAGGTATTATTGGTTGAGTTGATCCGATCCAGTGCTTCGGCTCTAGCTACTACATTTGCGTTATCGGTTGCTTCAATTTCATAAGGAGTGCGGTAAGAAGCGGGATAAAAAAGTATATGCTTTTCCTCGGGGAGTAAACTTTCCAGATCATTAAAAAAATACGCGGCAGCTTCTTTGTCTTCCAGTATGAAGATATGGTTTCCCGGAACCTGACGGGCGAGTGCTGTTGCGCATAAGGCACCGGAAGCTCCCACAAGCCCGTTCCATTTTATTTTTGCTCCTGCAAATTGAAGTTGCTGGGCAGTTTCATCTATCTGAGGTAGCGTATTGAAACGCTTTAAAAGATCTGGTATTTGCATTTTAAAACGTTGCCCTTTTTCCACGAGATGAAATCAGGACAGAAAATCTGAGTAAAACTATTATGCGTCAATTTTTTTGTCTGCGTATTCCTCGATCAGCCCCATAACCTGCTCCACCATTTTCTTCGATCCGATGAATAAGGGAGCACGTTGATGCAGACGTTCCGGTTGAATGTCAAGAATGCGTTTACGACCTGTAGTCGCCAAACCGCCTGCCTGTTCTGCTATAAAAGCAAGTGGGTTACATTCGTAAATCAAACGGAGCTTTCCTTCCGGGTTTAACGTCGTATCCGGATAAATGTAAATCCCTCCTTTAATCAGACTGCGGTGAAAGTCAGCAACCAATGAACCGATGTAACGACCCGAATACGGGCGTCCTGTCGGAGGATCAACCTGTTGACAAAAGTTGATGTATTGTCGTATTCCTTCTTCACAGATCAGCAGGTTGCCTTCATTCATGGAATAAAGACGACTTGTTTCCGGCATTTTCATATCAGGGTGCGACAGACAAAATTCCCCGATTGAAGGATCCAGCGTAAAACCATTTACACCACATCCGGTTGAATAGACCAACATAGTGGAAGAACCGTACAGTACATAGCCGGAAGCTACTTGTTCCGTTCCTTTTTGAAGCATATCTTCAAGTGTTGCCAATTCCCCGGGAGGTGATGTTCTTCTGTATATGGAGAAAATGGTTCCGATAGATACGTTCACATCAATATTGGATGAACCATCCAAAGGATCAAAAAGAACGACGTATTTACCATTTCTGGAAATCTCGTTGTCAAACGCAACAAAATCATCATTTTCTTCAGAGGCAATACCACAGATTTCTCCTCCGGTTTTAAACGCTTGAATAAAACGTTCGTCGGCAATTACGTCCAGTTTTTGTTGTTGTTCTCCCTGGATATTTACATTGCCCTGAGCTCCAAGTATATCAACCAGTCCGGCGCGGTTTACTTCACGGTTTACGATCTTTGCAGCAAGAGAAATATCGTTTAAAATTCGTGATAATTCGCCGGTTGCAAAAGGAAATTCAGCTTGTCTTTCGAGGATAAATTCATGTAAAGTGGTAACTCCCTGCATCTTGAAAATGATTTGTTTTTGCAAATATCGTGAAAAGAACGGAGAAAATTAATTGTTCCCGCAATTGAAGATCTTGAAAGGGAAAATTAAGTAACTTTACACTATGAAAAAGTTAGGACTTTTTTTACTGGTAACCGTTGTGATTTTGAACAACACGGCATGGGGACAGTGTGCTATGTGTAAAGCAACTGCCGAAGCGGGACAAAATAATGAGATTGAGTTTGGTCGCAACATCAATATTGGAATTATCCTGTTGATGATTGTTCCTTATGTGATTTTGTTTCTCTTGTTCAGAAAGCAGATTGTTCGTGTTTTTAAATCACTTACAAACAAATAATCAGTACCGTTTCTGAAGAATAGAACGGGATACGGTTGTTCTGATGTCTTGTGCTTCGACTCCGTTAGGGTTGTAGATAAAAAGCTCGTATTTCCCGGTATAGGTTTCGTCCAGATAGAGTTCCCACTGATTACTCTCTCCAATTTCTAACGTAATTGTTTCTCCGGTGTCGTTTTGTTTTAATAGAGCAATAAAGTCGGGGACAGGATTTGTTTCAGTGTCGATTGTAATGCGAACTCGTGTATACTGGTTATCTGACTTCTCTTTTTCTTCAAATTCAAAGAGTGTTTTGTAAAGATCAACTGAGGTAATAGCCGTAGTTATTGAGTCCGTATACTTTTTAATTTCTTGCGGTGCTGATATGGGTTGTATATCATAACGAAGTACTTTTACCTCATACGGTGGTTGACCGGAGACAATATATTGCCCCATTGGGGTGATGGATTTCAATTCTGTAAATCGTGTAAGAAGATCCTTTTTCAGACCCATTTCCCGTTCTCCGAAGTGACTTTCCCAAATAATCAGTTCTCCGCCTTTCATTCGTTTTACTTCTTCTTCAAAAAAGTGAAAGGGACGTTGCTGAAAACGTCCTTCCGTATTCTTAAGATTCGAATGAACGGAATAGGCTACCAACGGATGGTAATAGAAAACGTTTGGAGTATTGTGCTGTTCAGCATATTCTTTAGCCCATTTTCCGGTTTCCATTACTGCCAGTTCATTGGGAGAAGCTTTTTTGGGCAGGGGTAATTTGTCTATTTGAAAGACACTCCATCCGATACATACAAGGGAGAAAACCTGGCTGAGGACAATCCGTTGCGAAAACACATAATTGATGACTACAATTCCTGCTACCAGCATTCCGGGTAGCCCCTGAGTTGCCAGACGACTGAGACCGGCCGCTCCACTATTTCCTGTTGCCCATAAATAGGAATGAGTAAGGAGAATCCCTGCATAAATAATAAAGAGATAGAGTGAAATTTCTTTTGACGGTTTCGGAAAATTCTTTTTGAGGAAAGACACAAGTAATCCGACAATCAGAAAGAAAAGGAATACTGCTCCCAATGGTCCCAGATGAGAATTCCAGTTTGTGTAATAATGCAGCCAATCTCCCCGCCCGTAAATACTTTCTGCTCCCTGATAGGGGTTCTGCGTGAAATACCACCAAAAATCGTTGAGTACGACTCCTCCGATCAGGGAATAAAGCAGAAATCCTGAAAAGAGCAATGGGATGACTTTGAACTGTTTGTAATACAGAAGTGCGATTATGCCGAGTAAAACGAGAAACTGTCCTTCGCTTCTGCTGAAAGGAGTCAGGGACAACAACAGAGCAAAGTACATGAACTTTTTTCGGACCAGAAGTAAGGCACTTAACAGAACCAGTAATCCAAAAAGCGGCTCGGTCATTCCTCCCAGTACATTAGTCGTATAATCGGGAACAGTAAGCAATACAAAAGGAAAGATACAGCTGAGAATCGGACGAACGTTTAAGATCGTAAACAGACGAAAAGCAGTCAGGCAAGTCGCTGCAAACACCAGAATATTAAAATAGATATAAGTGGTAAATCCAAAATAAGAAAAAGGAGCTGAAAGCAGAGTGAAAAGCGGCTTCCCCCAGTGATTCAATAAATTAACGGGGTCTGTAAATACCTGTTGAGCAATAAAGTAATGAGCCAGACCATCTCCGACATCAACGGGAACTTCGTTCAAGTGATGCATGAACAGGAGAAAAAGACAGGAGAGTCCGGTAATGAACAAGAAATAAACGCGTGTACTGTATACAGAAAAGAATTTGGCAACAAGTTTATCCATGAATCGTCAGTCAATACCGTAAGAACGTTATTTTATGCCTGAAAGTATAGGTGCGAGGGGAATTATAATTGCATTTCAGGCACATTGTCCGGGACGATCAGATCCCCTTCCGTTTTCGCAATGATTTCCTCCACGCTAACTCCCGGTGCTCTTTCAATCAGATGAAATGCATTATCTTTTATCTCAAGGACAGCCAGATCGGTCACTACTTTTTTGACACAACCTACTCCTGTTAAGGGAAGCGTACAGGATTTCAGAATTTTTGATTCTCCGGCTTTGTTTGTGTGCATCATGGCAACAATAATGTTCTCAGCGGAAGCAACAAGATCCATTGCTCCTCCCATACCCTTGACCATTTTACCCGGGATTTTCCAGTTGGCAATATCACCGTTTTGTGCTACTTCCATAGCTCCGAGTACCGTTAATTGAACGTGCTGTCCGCGAATCATAGCAAAAGAAGTGGCTGAGTCAAAGAAAACAGCTCCTTTGCGCGCTGTAATCGTTTCTTTACCCGCATTGATCAAATCCGCATCTTCTTCACCTTCTACAGGGTAGGGTCCCATCCCGAGAATTCCGTTTTCAGATTGAAATTCAACTTCAATTCCTTCGGGAATATAGTTGGCTACCAAAGTAGGAATTCCAATTCCTAAATTAACATACCAACCGTCTCTTAACTCCTGAGCAATGCGTTGCGCTATTTGATTTTTGTCTAATGCCATATCTAACTTCTTTTCGCTTTACAAATTAAGCAAATTTTGTTGGTTTCAGATGGAAAAACCGTTTTGTTTTTATTCCGCTTCAAGTACAAAAATTTCCACTTTTCCACTGTGTACAAGAAATTCCTTTTTCTTCTGATTCCAGAGGTACAGGACGAGGTAATCCGTTTCTTCGTCTATCCGGGGAATAACAAAAGATTGGGAGAAGGCTCCATCACTGTCTTTCCATTCTTTTTTGAGCCAGTCTAATCGCAGAGGTTCCTGTATAACCTCACTTTGATCCGGTCGTTTTTGAGAAACAGTCAGCGACATATAGGAAGGTGCTGACTTTACGTCCAAAACACTTTGGACCCCGATATACAAGGGCTTTCCTCTCAGCGAATCAGGAATTGGAAACTGGATAAATTCGAAGAACTCGTTGTCGTTGTGTACCCAGTTGGTGATGCCTGTGGTGTCTGTAATTTTTTCTTTGCGCAATGTCTGTGTTCTTTCGTACAGATTCAGATTGTTTATAGGAGTTGCATTGACTTTCTTATACGAGTTGAGAAATCCGGGAGGTAATTCCCTTTTTTGATCCACAATCTGAAAATCACAGAGGGTATCGATGTGATTACTGTATAATAATCTTCCCTGTTTTCCTCCCTGTTGATGATTCATATAAAACCAACACAGTTCCTGAGTAACATAGCCTCCCACAGTTAAGGGATATTCGGATGTGTTTTCCTGAGTAGAGATATAATCGAAGAAATCCTGAGGGGCGCGTTCTTCCATAGAAAAGGAAGCAGTATAAAGATTAACAGAAAAGAGGAAATGAACGGGAACATAGAGAGGAAGACAGACGATGAGTATCCGGAGTACTTTGGGCAACGCAGAGGGGCTTAGACTGAAGGTAAAAATAAGAGATGCAATAAAATAAGGGTAGAGATACATAGCCGCCCTGTCCTCCGGAAAGTTTACATCCAGAATATAACGTGTACCAAAAATAGCACAAATAGATCCGATCAATAGGTATACCCAGATAAATTGAGGTAGCGTGATCAGCTCTGGTAGCGTATATTTCTGTTTCCACCAGTCAAAAAGAAACACAAAAGCAATGACGAGAGTGAGCAGAATGAGTACTCCTGCTATTGCAGTCGAATAGTAACCAAAGAACAGTTCACTGAGCGTATTTCCCGTATAATCCCAAAAGCCTGATTTTCCACCGTAATATAATGCTCCCCGGTTCTTTAATTCAAAAGCAAAGTTAACGAGAGGGGAAAAGAGAGCAATGGTAACCAAAACAAGAACAAAATGCCCCATTTTTATCTGGGTAACAGCTTTTAAACGAACAATGACAATCAATATCGGAATCAGAATGAGTACAGAAGAATAGATCAGTGTAAGGTTCGCTGCTGTTGCAAGGAAAAAAGCAAATAGCGTCGTGGCAAGCCATAATGCAGTCTGTCGCTTGATATAGTTGCGTAAAGCATAGATCCCGAAAAGTAAAAAAGCCATTGACATCCCATAGCCTCTTACTTCTCCAAAATACTCAAACATGTAGTGTGCCATGATAAGTGAAAGGAATAGCGACCACTTACCTAATCGAAACTGTATCGGAATTTCCGAAGCAATCTTCCAGGCTGACCACACATAAAGCGGGTAGGAAAGAACATTAGGTAATCGGAGCGCCCAGGTCTCACTGCCAAATACAAGATAACTCCAGTGACTCAGGAGTGAATTGAGAATATGGTTATTGGCATCCCAATGTGCTTCGGGAGGAAAGAAAACACCCGTCTGGATGTAGTAAAAGAAGGTCGCTACTTCATCGTGAAGAATCGGGGTGTATATCGAACGGAGTATAAGGTAAATGAAAAGAACACTACCAATCAATGCGGCAATGCCGGATTCGATAGAGGATGTAGTATTTTTGGAATGAATAGTATTCATAATTTACAGTTGGTATAGGGTATACGAAATTTCAATATGATCGTGTTGCTGTAGTTTGGGATTGTATAAATACAGTCTCACTTCATCTGTGTTTTCAGGAATCAGCGGGATTGGAACAGAGAAAGAAAAGGGCGTTCCGTCAGCCCAGTGTCTTGAGAAATGATTCATCGTGAAATAACGGGTTTCAATTGCTCCTCCTTCCTGATCGAAGAAGCTGACAACCCAGGTCAAATCCGCTATTTTTTGAGGGAATCTGGAGGCTGTTTCTACAAGCATGCAATAGTCCTTCTTTAAATCATACTCTTTACTGAACAGACTACCGACACCCATAAATTCATGATTGCCGGGTTGGAAAGTGTAAGTAAATGACTGAATTTTAGTCGCTGTTCGCGTTTTTTTAGCGTGATACAGATTTACTCCCTGTTCATCCGAAACTACAAGTTGATATCCCTTTAGTTCGTTTTGGTATTTTTTCTGATCCTTCTGTGTAAGCAAAAGATAGTCTGTTGCAGCAAAATGTTCCCTCTGAATGTGATACGTTGTAGGAACTCCCTTACCGAAGATGGTGTGTTCAGCATAGAAAATACGATCCAGATAATCTGACCCTCCAACACTTTTCATGGGGTTTTTGTCTGCGGACAGGATTTGATAGATTTCTTTTTGTACAGCGTGTTCAGCCCAATAATTAACGTATTTGCTATTGATGAAACAGAGGGTGAATATTGTCAGGGGGATGGGAATAAATGTACTAATGCGGGCAGATCCATTTTCCTGGTTGCTCATAAAGAGAAAGCTGCCGATCAGCAATAAAAAAAAGTACAGAGCAGTTCTGGATAGAGGCCCTTCTCCCTCCAGTAAATAAATGGAAAGAACCGTTCCTGTTACAGAACCCAATAGTATTGCCGGAAATACAATTTCATGCCGGGTCAGACTGGCCACTCGGAATTTTAAGAGGAAAACAATCAGGCCAACTAAAGCGATTAGGAAGAGCACGCAAATAAGATAGGCTAACCATTTATTTTTCGATTGGTACAATAGCTCATTGAGCGAAACAAGATTGGTAATCGGAAACCCGTGTTTACTGCCGAAATACAGTAGTCCGCTTTTTTTCATATCTGCAATGTGCTGAACGAAAAGGAATAACGTGGTAACAGAAGAGACTGAAAATCCGATTTTGTTGCGTATGCTGAATTCTTTCTCCCGCAGAAGGATAAGTGCACAGATCAGTAAAAGCACACTGAAGGCAAAAAGTAAACTCAATTGTGACCACAGTCCGGCTATGGTGATCAGAAGAACCAACCAGGGAGTAAATGGGTTTCGTTGCTTTTGAAAATCAAATACAAGACTAATGGCATAGAGTAGAAGTGCATACGACATCCCGTACCCTCTGGAAAGTGAGAAAAACTCAAGAATGGGATAAATAGTTGTCAGCGAAATAAGTACAATCCAGAAACTTGTTGGAGATTTTTTGTACTGAGCGAGTTTATAGGCGGCGAAGAAATAAAGCCCGAAAAACAATAGATTTGGTATACGTAGTGCAAACGTTGAATGTCCGAATGCAGAAGCGGAAAGATAGGACAGGACAGAGTTCAGTAAATGATTATTGGCATCCGCCTGTGCTGCCGGAGCCAGAAAATTTCCGGGTTCGACATACAGAAAATAGGTGAAGGCTTCATCCGGAATGAGCGGAACAGTAATTGCCCTGACCACTAAAAAAGAAAACAGTAGCCCGAAATAGGAAGCTACTGCCCACTTTTGTTTTTTATCCGGAATAAACATCCTGTTCGGGATTATAATTTACGAACAGTACGTCGTTCTATGCGCTTTTCGAATGTATCGCCCCGGAAGATACGCTGTACAAAAATTCCGGGTGTATGAATTTCATTAGGATCTAATTCGCCTGCCGGAACAAGTTCTTCCACTTCAGCAATGGTAATCGTTCCTGCCATGGCCATCATCGGATTGAAATTCCGGGCGGTTCCCTTATAGATGAGGTTTCCTTCTGTATCTCCTTTCCACGCTTTAACAATACTGAAATCAGCTGTTAACGCTGTTTCTAGTATGTGAGGTTTTCCGTTAAATTCGCGCACCTCTTTTCCTTCGGCAACTTCAGTACCATATCCGGCCGGAGTAAAAAAAGCGGGGATTCCGGCTCCTCCTGCACGGCATCGTTCTGCGAGAGATCCCTGAGGGATAAGGTCAACTTCCAATTCTCCGGAAAGCATCTGACGTTCAAACTCATCATTTTCTCCGACATACGAAGAAATCATTTTTCGGATCTGTCGATTTTGTAAAAGCAATCCTAAACCAAAGTCATCCACTCCGGCGTTGTTGGAAATGCAGGTAAGTCCTTTACATCCCATTTTTACCAGTTGAGCAATTGAATTTTCAGGAATTCCGCACAATCCAAATCCACCTACCATGAGGGTCATATTGTCTTCAATTCCTGCAAGTGCTTTTTCTACGTTCTCAACAACTTTGTTCATCTTTTCTTACTTTAAAATCCAAAATCAATACTAGATCCGCCATCTCCGCTTTCTCCCGAACAATTCATAATCGATCGGTCATAGCCATCAGGCATTTCAAAATCTGCAGTTGATAGTTTTATCTTCTTATCTGCGTAAATCGCTTTCATATAATGTCCGAAAATCGGCAGCGCCATTCTCGCACCCTGTCCCCAGGCCATAGAGCGGAAACGTACGGCTCTGTCTTCGGCACCAACCCAAACTCCCGTGACAAGATCAGGGGTTAATCCCATATACCAACCGTCCGAGTTATTTTGCGTGGTACCTGTTTTTCCTGCCATAGGAGCAGTAATTCCTCCCCATGGACGCCATGCTGCGCGAAGACTACCTCCTGTTCCTCCGTCAACCACTCCTTTCATCATAGCAATGGTTGTATAGGCAAGGTGTTCGTTCATCGATTCACGGGACTGTGGTTGACCTTCATAAATTACTTTTCCGTTGCGGTCTTCTATCCGCATGATAACAAGAGGCTTGTTGTAAATTCCTTTGTTGGCTATGGCCGCCTGAGCCCCTACCATTTCATAAAGAGAAAGGTCCATGATGCCCAGACACATTGCAGGAACAACGTCCTCTTCCCGTAGTTCAATTCCCAAATCACGCATCAACTCAGCTACAGCCTGTGGTCCCTGAGTAGCCCCCATTTCAGACATGATTTTTACGGTAATATTGTTTTGTGAATTGGCTAATGCACGTTTAACGGTCACCAACTCTCCCGTTACTTTTGTTCCGGGGTTCGGACACCAGGATTTCATTTTAGTGGGAGATTCGGGAACGTCCATACAATAAGCAATGTCCGCGTATTTTGTACAGGGTGTAGTCACACCAAAGCGAATTCCGGCACTGTAAACGAAAGGTTTTATGGTCGAACCAACCTGTCTTTTCCCAAGCTTTACCTGATCGTATGCAAAGTGGTCGAAATTAATTCCACCTACCCACGCTTTAATGAATCCTGTCTGGGGTTCGATCGATAGTAATCCGGCACGAAGGAAACTTTTGTAGTAACGGATGGAGTCCCGGGGCGTCATTACTGTGTCTATTTCTCCATTCCAGGAGAAAATGCTCATTTCCGCCGGAGTATCAAATTGCTTTAGAATTTCTTTCTCCGAAAGTCCGCCATCTTTGGCATTTCGATAGCGATCAGAGCGTTTGATGGCACTGTTCATGATCGCATTGATCTGTTCCTCCTTAATGGTATTGGCAAAAGGGAAGTTCTTTGTGCGGGCGTTGTTTTTATCAAACTCAGGTTGAAGTGTTTCTTTCAGGTGTTTTTCCATCGCATCTTCGGCATGTTGTTGCATGCGAAGGTTGATGGATGTATAGATACGGAGACCGTCCTCATAGATGTCATACGGTTTACCTTTACTGTTGGTGTATTTATACGATCCGTCTTCGTTTTTCTCCGACAACAGATGCTGTACATCGCGACGTAAAACTTCCCGGAAATAAGGAGCAGGTCCACGTTTGTGATCGGCTTTCTGGTAATCAAGTTCGATCGGCAGTTCGCGGATGGAGTCGTACATGGCACGCGTAAGTTTTACGGTTACTCCTTCGCTATCACTGTTTTTTAACCACTGACTCAATACGACATTACGTCGCTCAAGTGCCATTTCGGGACGTTTGATCGGACTGTATAATCCCGGATTTTTACACATTCCTACCAAAAGCGCTGCTTCCTGGATGGAAAGCTGATCCGGTGTCTTGTTGAAATAGACCCGGGATGCAGATGAGATTCCGATAGCATTGAAAAGAAAATCAAACTGGTTGAGATACATGGTGATGATCTCTTCTTTGGTATAGGCTCTTTCCAGTCGTGTTGCCAGAATATTTTCTCCGAGTTTCTGGCGTAATCGCTCCCAGGTTGATTTAGCCGGATCGGTAAAAAGTATTTTGGCCAGCTGTTGCGAAATGGTACTGGCTCCTCCCTTGTTTTGTCCCAAAGCAGCCGCAGAAACAGCTCTTCCAAGTGCCTTGGCGTCAATTCCGGGATGACTGTAATATCTTTCGTCTTCCGTTGCAATCAGAGCGGAAAATACGTTTTGGGAAATTTGATTGTAATCTACATTTTTTCGATTCAGACGCCAGTATCTTCCCAGTTCTTCTCCGTTATCTGAATACACGATAGAAGCCTGAAGATCGGGCGGGTTTTCGAGCGTTTCATAGTCCGGGAGGTTCGCTTTTGACTGCTCCAACATGAAATAAAGCGCTAAGAAAGGGCTTAATGCTCCTAACCAAAGAAGGATAAGAATGGTTCGTTTCGTTTTCTTTGAAAATTCCTTTTTTTCCTTTTTCTGCTTTGCCATGTCACTCTATTGATGTGGTAAAAATACAAATATTAACGATTTTCAAGGAGAACCACTAATAAAGCTTTTCACAAAAAACGCTAAAAAGGGAAATCAGTAAATACTACCCTGATCTTTGATGAGTTTCAGAACAAAATTGCTGTGCAGTTTTGAAATGAGATCGATCTTGGAAAGTTTGGAAACAATAAACTCACGATAATCCTCTATATCGCGGACGGCGATTTGCAGAAGGTAGTCAAAATCTCCTGAAATGTGTGCGCAAAGTTGTACTTCCGGGAATGCGGTAACGGAACGCTCAAAGTCGTCCAGAAACTCCTGCGTGTGCACTTTTAGAGAGACCTGTGTAAATACAGTGAGTTTCTTTCCCAGTAGGGCGAGATCAATTTCGGCATGGTATCCTTTGATAAAACCGTTGTTTTCCAGTTTTCGGATACGTTCGTAGGTGGGAGTATAGGTCAGGTTGAGTTCCTGTGCCACTTCTTTGGTGCTCAATTTCCCGTTTTTGCGGAGCAACTGGAGAATTTTCAGGTCCAACTCATCAGTTCGGAAAGATATTTCATCTTTTTTTTGCATTCGTATTCATTTTTTTAGGTGAATTGTCAGAAATAGTAATCAAATATAGATAGTATATCTAAATAAATAAAATTTATTGGATAGATCATTTGTATTTAGGAAATTTGTAAGATGAAGAAGATGAAACCGGAAAGTTTGATGATGTCTCACGGGTATAAACCGGAGTTGTCAGAAGGAGCGATTAAGTGCCCGATTTTTCAAACCTCTACGTTTGTGTTTAAATCGGCAGAAGAGGGAAAAGCATTTTTTGAATTGGCATACGGCCTCAGAGAAAAAGACCAGGATGAGGAATTGGGATTGATTTATTCCCGGATTAATAATCCGGATCTGGAGATTCTGGAAAACCGCCTTTGTCTTTGGGATGAGGCAGATGATTGCGCTGTTTTTGAAAGCGGAATGGCCGCTATTTCTACAGCCATGTTGTCTTTTTTAGATCCGGGAGATCTGATTTTGTTCTCGAACCCGGTGTACGGAGGAACGGATCATTTTATTCGTCACGTACTGCCTCGTTTTTGTGTGGATGTACTGGCATTCAATCCTACGGACAGCAAAGAAGAGATTATTCGGATGGTGGAAGCATCCGGAAAGGCAGATAAGTTGAAAATGATGTACCTGGAAACGCCGGCCAATCCGAATAACCAGCTGACGGATATCGGAATGTGTCGCGAGATAGCGGATCACTTCTCGACGGAAGAGAAGCGAGTTATTCTGGCGTGTGATAATACGTATATGGGACCGGTTTGGCAGCATCCAATTAAGCACGGAGCAGATTTGGTTTTGTATTCTGCGACAAAATATATCGGAGGACACAGTGACCTGATTGCGGGAGCTTGTCTGGGTTCGGCAGACTATATGGCAAAGGTGAAAGAATACCGTACTTTCCTTGGAAATATGGCGGCACCTCATACGGGATGGCTTTTAATGCGAAGTCTTGAGACGCTGAAAGTGCGTATGGACGAGCAGGCGAGAAATGCATTTCATGTAGCTGCTTTTCTGAAAGATCATCCGATGGTCGAAAAGATTTACTTCCTGGGGTATCCGGAAAATGATCGTCAGAAAGCAATTGTCGAGAAGCAATGTCTTTCGTACGGAGCGATGATTTCTTTTGACATCAAAGGCGGAGAAAAAGAAGCTTTCCGCTTTTTGAACGGATTGCGCTTGATAAAACTTGCCGTGAGTTTGGGAAGTACAGAATCATTGGCAGAACATCCTGCGACCATGACACATATTGGTGTGGATCCGGAGGACAAGGAGCGTTTTAATATTTCGGAGAAACTGGTACGTCTTTCGATCGGTGTGGAAAACTACGAGGATCTGATCGCAGATATTTCGCAGGCACTGGACAAAGTGTAGAAAAAAGAGTGGATCCGATTCGTTATTGGAACTTTTTAGATATTTTAGCCTCGTAATTGAGGCACTGGGGATGTAGCTCAGTTGGCTAGAGCGCTTGACTGGCAGTCAAGAGGTCGTCGGTTCGAGCCCGATCTTCTCCACCAAAGCGGACAAATGGTTAAAAGACTCATTTTGTCCGCTTTTTTGTTTTTTAAAACCCTTGGTATAGTTGAGAATGGGCGCGAATACTTCATCTAATTCAGTGGTTCGATTTTTTCTCCTCTTGACTTATCAACTTTTGTTTAATTCTGCATCAAGAAGTAGTTTGTCGCTTGTAAAACCAACAAAGCTTGTCGCGAATTGTACCAACGGATAATTGCGAAAGGAAAATCGAAAAAACTAGCGTTAATAGCTGTGGCAATAAATGAATTAAACAAGCCTTCGCTATTGCAAAATCAGGATTGGTTTATGATGAAAATTACCGAAGTGTAAATCCCCTATTGTTGAAAAAATAGTTGAATTTTTTCTTGGATTTTACCACGGTTCATTGTTATCCTCTTTTTTCTATCTCCACGAAACAACTCGATAATCCGAGTAATTTTCATCCATATCTTTCATTCTATTTTCTAAGGCACTGATTCCAATTTCTTTAAATGATTTCACTTCGTTATCAGTCATTATATGGTATATGTCGACTCCCAAAGCAACTGGTTTACAGATTGAAAGTTCAAACGTCAAGTCCGTTTTTTTGTAAATTGTGTATTTATATGGATTTGAAATTATCTGACAATTTTGAGTTGGTTTAATGCTTTCAATGTCAATTAGTTCTTTTTGAATCAGACGATATCTTTTTTGGCTTCCGTGACTGCCATCTTCATTGTAAAAGAAGAAAGGTCGATTACACTTAGGGCATTGATGAATTTCACAATTCCAATAAGGATATTCGTTAAGCAAAATTGGAGCTTGTTCTCCCCAATATTCTTTTGGAGACTCCATATTTCGATCTTGTTCAATTTTCCCTGTTCTTACTAATTCGGGTTCAAATTTCGGATTCCAATCATTCCAACCTTTGAATTTAGAATGGTCGCAATCATTTTCAACTATTTCTAAGTTGTTTAAAAATTGGATTAGATTATTTTGATTGATTTCTTCCATTCTAATTGAGGATAACGGTTCTCAGCTATACACAGGCAGGGCATTTTAACCACTGAACTTCCTACGAAGAACTACACTTCAAATATACCACTTTCATGTCCTACGAAGCACGAAACCCCTGCTTGCGTGTAGGTGATGTTACAAGCTGACCTTCTGTCCACTGAGTAAATGAAACGCTTTCTTGTCAGCGGCCTTTGTCGGCCGATTGGGTGTGCAGTTGGGTATTATTTTTTATTTAAAGAAGGGAAAGAGATTTTTTTAATTCAATTTTATATCCTAAGTAAAGGTGGAAGATCTTTTACAAGCTTTGGTCTGTGCCTTGGCTTTTGGGGCTTGCACCTGTGAGAAGACTTAGTGTTTTCCTATTAGCAAAATGATAATAATTGTGTAAGAACAACCTGAGTATTGTATCAACAAATTTGTTCTTGTATTTCCTAAACTCTTCATCCATTAATAAAGACCCTTTATAAATTGATAATTTTTTTCGAGTTGATTATCTTGAGTGTTAATCATTTTATTTTTAGTTAATTTAATCAACAATCCTTGTATGTCTAGAAACAATTTAACGATATAAAAAAGCAATAGTATGTCGATGAGAATAATAAAAGTCATAAATTAATTTTTAATGGTTAATATAAATTTACTAAGTTCATTTAAGTCATTATCTGAAAGTTGTGGAAAGCCTGGCATTTGTGGCATATCATCCCGTTTTTTCCCTGGTGCTCTTATCCAATTTATCAAACCTGTTTCATCATTTTTATAAATGGAAGCCATTTCAGATATCGGTGGACCTACTAGTATTTCATTTGGCTTATGACAGGCAATACAATACTGATTGAAAATTGCAGTGCCTTTGGCAAGTTCTCCAAGCGATGGGTCAATTTCTAATTCAACTGATTCTTCAACTGGGTTTTCTCTAGCTTCTTTGCTTAACTTTTGAAACTCCCCAGTATGAGCGGCAACTAATTCCTGATGTTTTTCGAGTGAATTATGCCTGTACATTTGGCGACTCCCACCATAAAACAACATAAAAGCAAATATTGAAAGCGCAATTTTTCTAAAATGTAAATCAATTTTATCTTTTTCGCCAACAATAGTCTGATAGCTAAACCAAAGGGCAACTGCTAATAAAATACCAGCAAGAGACATGACACCAATCACACTATAACTTATTCCTTTAGATGGTAAGGTAAAAAGCACTATGACACCGAAAAATATTTGTAAACTCAGACCGATGGTAGCAATTGAATAGCCTATTTTTTTAATACTGTATCGAGTAAATGATGTATAAATTTCCTCAATAGGATATGCTTTTCTGTTATTGTACCAAACTATAAAAATTCCAGTTACTGCGATACAAGCACCTAAAAACTCTAGGTATCTAGGAAAAACATTGGGAAGTATCAAAGCACTCAAAAAACCTTGAACGGTTCCCCATTTTTCGGGAAACATCATTAGGTTAACGTTTGTCAAAAATATTAAAGGAATAAATAAGAATATTGCCACTGCAAGAGCCATAATTACAATATGAAGCTTTCTGCTATTCTCAAAAGTTGACCATGTATATTTATGCAAATAAGTAAGTAAAAAAGCTATTGTTACTAATGGGATAATCATAATCCAAGCAAAACCTGTTAAGGCATTTGCTGAATAAAAATAAATGGTGTAAAGTGTATTAATACTCAATAATGGAGCCACCCCCAACACTACTGCTATACTTTTATTTACTGTTATTGTTTTAGCGATTTCGTGTGCGAAGGTGTCATACTCTTTGTTCTTCAATCCTTTTATCTGCGCCCATAGTGTTACGATACTACCACCTACCATTAAGTTGATGAAAATGATATGCAACAAAAACGAAACCACAAGCAATGTTACCAATAACCATTCTGGTAATGGTAAATCAAGCGGAATATCTTTAGGTACAGGTGTATTTATTTGAAGTAACATATTTTTGATTATTTCTGAGTTAATTGTTTTTCGTTTTCTTTGGCAGTCTCCTCTATCTTTTTCGAAACGGATACAGCGTTATTTAAAGGATTAATTTGAACACCTGATGTTTGAACACCTTCCAAACTTTCACCAGTTTGTTGCAAATGCTTGATGTATTCAGCAAGTGCGTTTAATTCTTTTTTATTTCCAGGAAAAGGAGGCATAAAAGTTCTTCCATTATGCATATTTGGAATATACCCTTCTATATTAACTACTTCTAATGGTTTACCAAAACCATACAATCTTTCAAATACATAAGTGATAGAATTTACACCTTGTGGGTTAGCAGTATGACATCTACTACAGGTGTTCATAAAAATATCTTTGCCAGCTTCAATTTTATTTTCCTCTGTAATCTCAGTTATGGATGTGTAAGTCATGTAAGGTAAAATCCCATCACGCTTATATAAAGGATAATCTTCCTCACGAAGTAAGTTGGAATACATATAATTCCCAATTACATAAGGCTTACGAATAAATTCTCTTACTCGTTCAAAAATTCCTAAAAATCCAAATACAAAAAGACAAGGCACTATAACATAAGCAAATTTTATTCTTTTAGGTTTTATCCAAGCAAATGCTGCCAAAACTATAGAAACAGATGCCGCACCAATGATGAAGAATTTCAATAAATCATAATATTCAGCGAAATCTTGCGAACCAACCGCTGTTGCCATATTGTCTTTCATGGCATCAGGCATTACGTTCCAATAATAAACTGCGCCAATAATTACTAATGGTGTCCATGCTAAAATCCACTTGCCAGCGTAACGTATGGCTTTCGCTCTAATCTCACTTCCTTTCGGTGCAAATATTGTGGTAAGTAACATTCCGAAAACACCTGCCACAAGCATGGCTGTTGGTGTTCTGAAGAGTAGTTGAGGAAGGTAAATCGGATTGGTAAATCCATTAATTAATGTTTGCTCATTGTTCCAATTCCCAGGATCCATCATGAAGCCAAGGATGGCAACAATAATTGCCATTGTTATCCAAGAAAAAATGGATAAGAACCAGCCAAATTTTATATGCCGCAATTTAGCCTTTAATGAAGTGTTGGCATTCTTCCAAGTGAGGAAATAGATCAAAATCAAAACTACCTCTGTTACAAAAACCAACCATTCAATGAACCATGCCCAATAAAATACTCTAATCAAACTACCTATAGATGCAGGACTTACCAGAGCAACAGAAAACCAAATCCCTACACCAGTCATTGCTCCGATGGTCGTTGTAATGATAAAAGCAACCTTCATTTTTTTATAAATGAGCTTATCCCAAGCCAAATCTGTGATTTGGTCTTTACCTGCGTTCGTTACACCTTTTTGCTCTAACCAAGTGATGTAGGGAATAAATCCTACTGCTAAGCCGTGATTGATAAAAACGTGTAAAATAGCTATCATCGCTATCAAAAAGCGGTCGTTAAGCCAGTCGAGGTGAAACATTGGAAAGTCCATAATTCTATTATTCTAACTATGGCACAAAGGTCTTGTTTAGGCTTGGGAATTTATAAAAACAACAAAGCAGGAAATTTCGATTTTCGTTCCTGCTTTGTTGTATAAAAAGGATTTCTGTTTTGAAATTTACACGTTCAAGTTTTGAAATTTACATCACTGATTTAGATTTTCAACTTTGATTTTTTCTAAATTGTTCAGGGGTTGTTTCTGTTTGCTTTTTAAAGAATGTAACAAAGTAAGAGGTATTTTCAAAACCCAACTTATCAGCAATTTCATTGATATTGTAATTTGTGTAATGCAACAAGCGTTGTGCTTCGATAGTAATTCGCTTTCTTATTAAGTCTCCTGCCGTTTGCCCCGTTTCTTTTCTACAAATTTTATTCAAGTAATTCGGGCTTACGTGCAATAATTCAGCATAAGCAGATGGAAGTTTTTTTGTTTCAAAATGCTTATCAATCAATTGCTCAAACGTTTGTACTTTTTCTTGTTTCAGATTTTTGCTTTTTACAACCCCTGTTGGCTTATACAACCTCTCTAACTCAAAAAGCACAATATTGAGGTATGATCGTAGTACCTTTTTTGTTTCTCTTTTCTTTAAACTGTATTCTTCCGAAAGTAATTTTATCAAAACATCCCATTTCGATTTTTGCTCATTCGTGAGCCTGATGTATGGCTTTGCTTCTCTTTGCAGAAAAGAAAACTGGTACAAAATATTGTTGTTGTATCGTAATGAGAAAAAATCCTCTGTAAAACAAATGATTGTTCCGTTTGCTTTTCGGTTTATATCTATTCTGTTTATGCAACTTGGTTTAATGATAATGGCTTTAGCCCTGTCTAGACGTATTTTATGGTTGTCTATTACAATTTCTCCTTCTGCATCTTCCACGATAATCAAGGTATAAAAATCTTGTTTATGCGGAAACTCCAAGTCGGGAAATTTCTCTAATATTCCACTTAATTCATCCAACCAAAAATGCCTAACACCATCACCAAACAAACCGATATTGCAAACAGCTAATTCTGTTGCTTGCATTTGTTATTTTTTGTATTGTGAAAATGAATAAAAATAGCTGTTCCGAGATTATCGGTTTAGACGTTCTGTGGCGGATGAAAAACGGAGAATAAGTATTCCGAGGAAAGAAAATTATTTTTATAAAAAGAAATATTCTGGCTTTCTTCAAAGATAGTTTTATGGATTTCAAAAGATATATCGTTGTGAAAAAAAAGTTGAATTTCTTTTTGCTTTAAATTAGGCAAATTTTGTTCTTTCTTTTCATTTTCCTTTAGTTGTTTGGTAAGATAGCATTGACCCTTGCAAACAGGTATAGCATCAAAGCGATTAATACAAAGATTTTTTGAGATGTAATCACGTTGAACATAAAATGAAGCCATTATCCAAAGTGTGCTTGTGCTTTGAAACACAAAAAGGATTAAGAAGAATATGGCGAATGTTCTTTTCATTTTAATGCTCAAAGGTAGTTTTAAAATTGCTCATTTAGCAATGTTTTAATATCGACTTTTAGTCTGTCAGTCTCTTTTGGGTCTGTACCATCATATACACCTCTAATATGTCTATTCTTGTCAACAAGTAACAATCCTCCACTGTGAACATAACCACCGGGTGCTGCGCTGTCAGAATATGCTGTTGCAAAATAGCTTTCCTCAGCAAGCGCATATATTTTGTCTTTGTCTCCTGTTACAAAAAACCATTTTTTAGAGTCTGCTCCAATATTTCCTGCATAGCTCTTTAGTCTTGGAATACTGTCGTGCTCAGGGTCAATGGTATGTGAAATGAATAAGATATTAGGGTTTGATTTATAGGCTTCGTAAACTTTAATCATCTCGTTTGTCATTTTCGGACAAATAGTAGGGCAATTAAGGAAAATGAAATCAGCAACGTATATTTTTCCTTCAAAGTTTTTTTCTGTTACTTCAATACTGTCTTGATTGATAAAATTAAAAGACTGTATTGTCGGATATACCGTGTCGTTACCTACTATTGTCGGATCACCAAGAATTGGAAGCTTTTTGGTTTTACTTGTGCAACTTAATAAGGTCAAACAGATACTTAATAAAAAATACAATGTTCTCATAGTGTAAAAGTAATAAAGTGTTGGAATAAACGGCTCTTTTGGTTTTGCGAAGGGTTGGTCCCGGTAGCTATCGGGATGTCGGGCAAAACCAAATGTGCCTTTTGTGCGGCTGGCTAAAATTGACTTAAAAAAATGTGCGGTCAGGAAAATAAAAAATACAGAAGGATCAGAAATGAGTATCGACTTACTCGTTGTCCGATTGTTGTATGGTCTGTATGTTGTTGGTTACCTGTCAAAATTAGCGTTTATTTATGTTCGTTTGGTCGTTGTAGTGTCGTTTTGTTAGGCTTGCTTGTAACGTTTAATGTAAAAAGTCGTTTTAATGCTTTTTACATAGTGTTATGACCTGTTTTCTACTATTCTTTTTTAAACTTAACAGAATATCCCTCATTTTGCAACATCAGATAGTGTTTGTGAACTAATGTATGATTTGATTTTGATTCTGATTTGAATGTCAATAAACTATCAGGTTGATCGATATAGTCAAACATTAAAACTTCAAGCCCCTCTATTTCTCGTTCGAAATAATATAGTTGAACTTGTCTAAATTTATCTAATTCTAAATTGGGTAATTCTATATAGTATTTGTTGGTGTCAATCAACAATGTCGAATCAATAGGGGGGTATTCAAATTGACCATGATCCCATATCTCGTATGCAGAGGCATATTCTTTCATTTGGTCATCATATAGAATCTGGCAAACGACCGTGCTGAAATAAAAGGAATTAGTATCAAATAAAGATTCAATCTCTGAATCAAACAGTATCAACCGATAAGGGTCCAGAAAAAGGCTCCATGTCAAGTGTTCTGAGAATGATTTTTCTTCTTTTATTTCTTTATCTTCCATCCTTGAAAAGATCTCGACCCTACTTGGTTTCAAGTTAATGGCTGAGCTATCTTCTGTAAAAGCATAGTACCCTTTGTAAGTGTATTTGGCATAGATTGTCTTTCCTTTTTTATTTTGGATCATACAATATTCATACAAAGTAAATCGATTAGTGTCCTGCTCTATTCTCAAAAAAGAACAATACCCCTGAAAGGAGCCAAGAACATTCTCTTTACTGATGACAGAATCATGCTTGAACATCAACCATTGAGAATCTTCCTGTCCCAGCCCAAATTGGGAAGATAGCATGGTAGTAAAAGACAATATGTAGAACAAAACTCTCATCTTCTCGAATTGGTCATAATGTTTCTCAACTAGGAGACGCGGGCTTCTTGAATGTAGTTGTTCAGCCCGTGGCTTTTAGTTGATGTTATGTACATTCTATTATTAAAGTCTTTAATGAACTCTTCTCGTTCAGTTGATTGAATTTTCCATTAATTTTAATCATCAACTGGAATAGGGGCATCAGATGTAACAGTTAGGAAATAGTTCTCATTGCTCCATTTTTCGACCCATATGTTGCATTTAGTCATTTCTAAATTGACGGTTCCATTAATAGTTATATCACCATATTTAATAGTTATATGTTGCTTACCTGAGGGACATGAAAACAAAGATCCGTAGAAACAATTCCAATTTGGCTGAAATATTTCGGAATGAACTAGTTTGTTGTTCATGTAAACTTCGTATTTGGTTGTATCGCTATAAATTGGCACGCCATTTTCGAGGTAAACGGAGTTCGTAAACCTGATTTCACAAGTTACTTTCTCTTTTCTTTTTTCTCCATCTGAGTGATCTTCTCCGCAAGCGGGTAAAAGGAAAATAGATCCAGTTAATAAAATAAGCGTGTACAGGAACTTATCCATTCTTCAGTCATTTTTTGTAATAAAATACTCTTTTTCAATATTCATCGGATTCAACCTTTTTAATCTTTGTGCGGTGTTCTTCAGTTGTACATAACGGTTTGTGTATGGTGTCGTAGCTATCCCACAGGGTAGCTATGCACTATACACTATACACTGTGTTATGTGCTTTTCTTTATACCTATTCGTTTGTTTTTAAAGTCTAGTAACAGTATATTCT